>NZ_JAKMQQ010000001.1:0-197397 GCF_025771645.1 Campylobacter sp. IFREMER_LSEM_CL2256 | reverse complement strand
TTACTTTAGCAATTCATCTGATAATAAATATTCTATTTTTGAAATTGTTTCTTGAATATATTAAACACTTGCTCTTCATTAGTCAGGCAGTATTTTTCTTTGTTAGAATTTAAATACACAATATTCTTTCCTTGAAATTCACACTCTAAAAATTTTAATATATCACTTATTTAGCAAAACAATATCACTTTTTTACACATTTTTACAATAAAAGACAAAATTTGATTTTTTTGAGTATTTGCATGAAAGAGTGCTTTTAGCTCTTGCTCGTGTCTTATTTTAAGCTCCTGAGTAATCCTTGTGAGTTCATTATTTACACCCAAAGCTAAATTTAAATCACTTTGACTTTTTTCTAATTTTGCATTTGTGCTATCTAGCTTAAGATATAAAAATACATTAAGCATAAACATTAGAGCTAAAGCAATATAAAGCTTTGTGTTTTTAAATAAAAATGACATATTATTTGTAGTTTAAAGTAGGTTTTTGTATAATACTTTCTAGGGTTAGCCGTAGGTCTGACCCCCTATGGCTTAATCTAACCCTAGAAAGTAGGTGATTAAATTTGAGCTATATAATCCACATAATCTTTATAATTATACTACTAAGTATGATTATAGTCAAGGCTTATTAACCTTGTCCCCTTTTTTAGGGGGATTATGTGGTAACCTACTCTAAGCTTACTCCCTTCTAAAATTTATTTGTGATTTCTAATTTTATATTTGATAAATCTTGTTGATATAGCAAATCATATAATTTTTTACAAGCTTGTCTACTTTGTCCTATACTTTCATCGCTCTTATAGTTAAACCTAGTAAAATACAATCTTCTGTATTCTAATAATTATATATTTATCATCTTTTACTCTCAAACATTGTTTTCTAAATAAACTTTCATTTCCAAACTATAAGTTTTGCAGCGTTTATAAACTAGACTTTATTTGTTTATAAAGCAATTGTTGTTAATATTTTGAAAAAATTTAGAGAAAAATCATGAAAGATCTTAAAAAATACATTGCAAATTCCAAACTAACACGCCTTGAAGTTTTATATGAAAAATTAGTAAAGTCTGAAAATGGCATAACCATAAAAGAACTAGCCCAAGAACTCAATGTAAGCGCTAAAACCATAAAAAGAGATATGCAAGGGGTTTTTGAGTCTATGGGGCTTATTAAAAATGGAAGAAAATGGCGTATCGATACAAGCAAAGACATTCAAGAGCAAGATGATGAAAAAATAATCCTTGAAGTGCTTGATACCATGGCAAAAAGTGCTGGAAATAGCTTTTATGCTAAGGCTCATCCCCTGCTTTCTAAACTTTCTCAAAATATCTCTAACCCCATCCATACTAGCCTAGATGCAGAAAAGCTGGAAGAAAAAGATTTAAGCAATTTTCAAATTCTTGAACAAGCCATCAACACCAAAACACAAATTGTCTTTAAATATGAAAATAAACTTTTCCAAGTAAAGCCTTTAAAACTAGCTTTTTTTAGTGGATTTTGGTATTTGCTTGCTTTTGATATGAAAAAACGTGATATTTTCAAAAAATTTTATTTAAAAAATATCCAAAACATCACCCTAACCCAAGAGCATTTTCAAACCGATGAGAGTTTAGAAGTAAAACTTCAAAGAGTAAATTCTATATGGTTTAGTCTTGATAAACCTTTTACAGTAAGGCTTTTAGTAGAAGAACCAATACGAAAATACTTTGAAAGAAAGCCTCTAAATTCACAAATCATCACCGGTAAAGACAAAGATGGCTCCATAGAAATAGAGCTTGAGATAACTCATGAAATGGAAATTTTACCTTTAGTGTATTATTACATACCTTATGTAAAGGTTTTAGAACCTGATTTTATAGCAAATAAAGTCAAAGAAGTAGTTGGAGAATACCTTGATCAAATAAGCAAATGATTGCTTATTTGTCAGGATTTTAATACTTTCTTAGCTACATTTAAAGCTTTTTCAATCGTGTCATTTTCTATAAAATTTTTTATCAATTTCATTGTTTTTAACTTTTTCTTTTATGTGTTTTATGTAGTCTTTGAGTTGATTTGGTTGATCTTTTGTATAAAGTTTATTTTATATGATGATATATCTTTTATCTTTTAAACTTATGAGTATATCAATCCTTCTATTATCTTTTGCACAAGCTTCTGTTTCTACGCTTTCTATGTCATGGGCTGTAAGATTTTAAATTTCTTAGCCTTTGTGTATCTTCCAAGCTTTTTTAAAAACTCATTTGCAAAAAACTCTTGATAATGATCACCATGCGGATCTATCAAATAAGCTATAAATTTAGAATGATAATTTTCTTTATACTCAACTCCCAGAGCTTCAAAAATATTTATATTACTCATGCTTTTTTTGGTATTTTCTTCAAATTTATCATTAGCCCTTAATAATTTTTCAATAAATTCTCTAATTTCCATTTTATTCCTTAAAAATATTTTTCACTATTATACTACAAAAATATAGACTACCATTGTCTGCTTTTTTTAGCTATCATTTTACAAATCATTTCAAAAGGATAAAAATGCTTCAAACCATGAAACACATCCTAACTCACACCGATGAGACTTTATTTGCAAAGAAATTTGGCTATAACAATGTAGAAAAATTCACTAAAACAAAAACTTTGTTTTTAGAATGCGAAAGCATACAAGAATGGCTTTTAAAAGGACATTATGATATGGTAAATTCCTCTTTGGAATTTATACAAAAATTTGATTTTATTTTAGATAAAGAGATTTTAAATTCATTTTTTAATCAAAGCGTTTTATTAAAAGATAAATACAAAAAAATTACAAGAAGCAAAAGCTATCATAAAAACAAATTTTAAACGCAAAAGTGAGCCTTTGCATGCTTTGATGTTTTTATCTCACTTACGCGTGCTTAAATTTCCTATTAGCAATGATATGCTCTATCTTGATAAAACACAAATCATACAAAAGCTCAAAGAACTAGCTATAAAGCATTATGAAAATTCACAAAGGTAAATTAAAACTTTGGGGAGATATCTTACAATATGACATTATTTATGATGATGAGTTGTTAGTTTTAAGCATGCAAAAGAGCGATGAATGATAGCCATTTCTACACTTTTATCATCAAAACATAAAAGAATTTATCAAAATCTTGTGCGAAATTTTGCTAAATTTAACATCGCCTTTAAAGAAATACCAAGTAATGATATATGGTTAAGAGATTTCATGCCTTTAGTGTATGAAAATACGGCGACAAGTTATATTTATGATCCTGATTATCTTAGAAATTACCCGCATTTAAAAACCACTATAAAACCTCTAAAAAATCACTTAAATTTAATCCTTGATGGAGGTAATTTCATAAGAAAACATGATACTGCCTTTATATGTGAGAAAATTTTTAGCCAAAACCCAACATTTAGCATAGAAAGCATTATCCATACTTTAAAACAAAGCCTAAATTTAAAACACATAGTCTTTTTACCAAGACTAGCTTATGATAGATACACACATAGCAATGATATTAATAATTATTCATAACTAGACAACTAAAGTCTAGTTATTTTGTTTATAATTGCATTATATATCTTAGTTTAAAGGTTTATAATGCAAACAAATACTTCTACTCTTACTCACATTGCGGATTTTGATTACTACTCACATAATGTAAAAGTCATCTCACTACACGCACAAATGCTCTCAAACAGCAAACAAATCAAAAAAGATTTTTACAGCGAATTTGAAGATACACTAGAAAAAGATAGTAAAATCCCTAGTTTTATCTACAAACAATACTCCAAATTTATCTATCCTAGCTTTTTAAAGAAAAATCTAAGTTATCTTAAAAAATACTTAAATTTTACTCAAGCAGAATGTGATGTGTTTGCGTTTTTTTACTATGCAAACAAAGGTAGATTTGCTTTACACCAAGGTTATAGCACTGCTTTGGGCAAAAAGATCATAGAAAAAATTTTCAACCACACTTCAAAAGATGTCAATAAAGCCTTAAGTGATGATTCTATGCTTTTTAAGCTAGATGCCTTGTGTTATTATGATAGCGATGCCTTTGGTATAGATGTAAATAATTTTGAAAGCATTTTCACTCAAGATATTAGCAAAACTACACTTATGGGTGAGTTTTCGTATTTTTTACCTAAAACTAGACTAAATTTGAATGATTTTGACTATATACAAGAGGAATTAAATACTATCATTACTTTTTTAAAAAAACGCCAAAAAGGAAATATTTTTATATATGGAAAAGCAGGCGTAGGCAAAAACGAGCTTAGCGCACTCATAGCTAAAGAGCTTGATAAAGAAGCATTGTGTGTTAAAGATTGCGAAAATGATAAAAAATCAAGTAGAATTTCAAATTTTTACGCACTTAAAAAGATACTCAATCCAAAAAAACAAATGATAGTCTTTGATGAGTGCGAGGATAGTCTTTGCTATGATTCTTTAAAAGAGAAATTAAAAATCAACAAAATCTTAGATGAAGAAAATGGCATTTGTGTATTTTTATCAAATTCTAAAGACATGGATGAAGCGTATTTGAGGCGTTTTGATGTGATTTTAGAGCTTGAAAGTATGCCTAAAGAAAAGAAAATTCAAAATATAAAAAAGTTATTTAATAAGAAAAATATAAAAATAGATGAAGCCATTATAGAAAATATAGCTTCTCATCCTGAACTTTCTCAAGGGGTTATTTTAAAATGTGCAAATAATGCTAAGATCTTTAAAAGCAAAAGCCAAGAAGTATTTGTAAGATTGATCAATGAAAATTTAAAAGCAAGATCACTTCAGGGCATTTCAATGCCAAAAAAAGACAAAAAATACGATTTAAGCTTGATAGAATGTGATTTAAATTTACAAGAACTAATAAACAATATCGATAAAAATTCAAGTTTGAGAATTTTAAGCTATGGCATAGCAGGTAGTGGAAAAAGCGAGTTTGGCAAAGAACTAGCTAATGCTTTAAACAAAACTTTACATTCTTATAAACTTAGTGATATTTTAGATCCTTTTGTGGGTAATAATGAAAAAAATATCGCAAACATTTTCAAAAAAGCTTCTAATGATAATGCTATCTTACAGCTTGATGAAATCGATGCGTTAATTTATAGTAGAGACGAAGCAAATAAAAGCTGGGAAAAAAGCTTAGTCAATGAAATGCTTATGCAAATGGAAAATTTTGAAGGTATTTTCATAGCTTCTACAAACTACCTACAAAGCCTTGATAAAGCTAGCATAAGAAGATTTGATCTAAAGATAGAATTTCAAGCATTAAAGCAAGAAAAACTTTTAAAGGCTTTTGAATTTTTTGCTAAAGAATTAAATTTAAGCTTTGACAAAAAGCAAATTTCAAAAAGGCTCTTAAGACTTCAAAATATTTGTTTGGGTGATTTTGCACTAATTCTTAGACAAAATAAAATTTTTAAAATCAAAAACGCCGATGAGTTTTTAGAAAAATTAGAAAAAGAATCAAAACTCAAATCAGATGATGAAAAAATCAACATGAGATTTTTATAAAAAGGATAAAACTATGAACATAACACTTCAAGGAACAATACACAAAAGCTTTGTGTTTGGATTTAATGATATAAAAGCAAAAGAACACATTAAAGCATTATATAAAACAAACAATGATGAGTTTAATTTCCAAACACAAATTCAAAACACAGAAAATATACAACTACTAAGCCAAAGCTATCATTTAGAAAATGGATATTTTTTAGATGAAAATACTCAAAGCAAACTTTTGTCTTTTGAAAATTTTTTAAGTCAAAATTATGCGGATTTTAAACATTTTTGTGTTGTTGATTTTATAAAACATAATGCAAAAATACACTATAAATTAAAAAAAACAAACACAAAAGGCAAACTCTATCATCTTGCAAGTGCATATGCCTTTCCTAAAAATGGCTGGATAGATAAAAAAGTACTAAACATCAACGACATCTCACCTTATCAAAACATGCTTATAGAAGGGTTATTTTATATTAAAGAGCAAGAATTGCTAGAAATTATAAAACAAAATGAAAATTTGATAAGAAATAATTTTTATTTAAAAGATTATGATTTTTCAAAAGGTTTAAAAAAACTTTTAGATGTGAGTTTGGATATTTTATTTGCTAATATTAGCACGAAAAATTTTAAACCCTATAAACTAGAAATAAACTCTATCGCTCACGAGGATATAGAAAGAAAAATTTCTTTTGTTAAGCTACTAAAATGATTGTTTTAGTAGCTCTTTGATCCTTTCTATAAATTGCGTTTCTTTTTGGGTAATATACTCAAGAGTGATTTCTTTATCTTGACTATCTTCAAGAAAAATTCCATCAACTATAAATTTATACTCATCTGAAAGGATAAAATTTTCACTATGACATTTTGCTTTTTCAAATTCTTGCATAGGATATAAAAGTCCACCTAAAAACACCTTGCCTATCTTTTGATAATACCCCATATAAGTATGAATTTGAAATAAATCATTTCTGTCTAAATCTCCCATGCCATTTTGGCTTCTACCTTCCATTTTCATTCTTTTATATTTAGTATCAAAAACCATGTATGTATCATCTTTAGACAAAACAATGTCAGGTATTATATGGCGTTTATAAAAGCTATTTTTATAAATTTCAAGCTTTGGAGAATCGACCATATATTCTTCAAAATTATTTCTTAAAAGCTTGCTTATATAAATTTCAAAAAGCTCTGCTATATTAACGATAAAACCATAACTTTTTTGATCATTTTTATTTTTACTAGTGAAATTTTGACTTTCTATGATCATTTTTGCATATTTTAAAAGCTCTTTGTAGTTTTGATAATTTTGATTTCTCAAGGCTTTGCTAGAAAAGGCTTTGTTTAAACTTTCTTTTATAAAACAATGCTCGCTTTTATTTTGCACTAAATAGGTTTTTATATGCTTTACATTTTTTAAAAAGCTTGAATTTTTCTTTTCTATGACTTCTAATGCTTTATATAATACATTAATAATATGCACATCCTCTATTTGCTCTCTTGTTTTTGTAGCAACCTTTGCTTTTAAAGGGATATTGTGTTTTATAAATTCAACCATATCGATATTTCCCTTAAAGCGCAAATCATTGTATTTTTTACTTTGATAATTTTTAGGCAAACCTATCAAAAAACTTTTTTCAAGTTTTTGCACAAAGATATAAAAAAGTATAAACTCACTTATATTGCTTTCCTTTTTTACATCTTGATAAATACTCACATCATCGACAAATACATCATTAGCAAAATTTAGCATTCTTTCTAAAAACTTCTTGCCAAACCTGGAATTTATCTCAACTTCCAAACCATTATAAGAAATTTTTCCTATATAATTTCCACTAGCAATTTGCCTTTTATTTTCTTCAATCGTTCTTACTGAAATGATAGGATTTTTAGTATTTTTGCTTAAAATTTTTTCATCATCATTGAAAAAAGAAAAGAAATTTCCATTTTTTATAAAATCTTCAAAATACAGATCAAAATCTTGTATTCTTGAAGATTTTTGATCTATTTCTATAAAGCTATTATCATTTATTTTTATCATCGTTTTTTTCTATAACAAAAAGTTTTTTTAAATTATCCAAGTGTGTTTGTATTTCTTTTTCATTATATTCGCTTCTTAAATACTCTTTTAAAAGCGCTTCAAAGCGGTTGCTAAAAAGTTTTTTCATATCACTATCTTTAATCTCATCATTTTTGAATTCAATTTTTAGAAAATAAGAATGTCCAAGTTGATATTTTTCACCTATATCTTTACTAATTTTATCGTTTAATTTTTTACAAGCTTGTGCGTATTCTTCGTTATTGCTGGCATAAATTTCATTTTTTATTACATCATAATCACATGTCATTTCTTGCCATATAAAACGTCTTCTAAGTGCTAAATCAAAACTATCTATGCTTTTATCTAAATCATTCATAGTTCCTAGTAAAAACATATTTTCAGGTACATAAAAATCCTCATCATCTCTCATAGAGGCATATTGTGTTTTTATCTTGCCTTTTTCTCCTCTATACTCAAGCGCATAAAGTAATTCTCCAAAAACCCTAGATAATTCCGCACGGTTAATCTCATCAGCTATGAAAAAATACCCATGATCACTTAGAGCTTCATTAAAATTTCCTTTTTCTAGTTTTTCTAAAAACCCTTTTTCTTCTTTTTTTGCTTTATCACAAAATTCTCTAAAAATTCCATTTTTAAGTTCAAGTTTTAATTGTCCATTTTCAATCCCTGCAGGTTTAATACCTTCTATAAAATCTTCATAAGAAAAACTTGGGTGAAATTGAGTGATAAGCATCTGCTCTTCATTGCTAATAAGATTTTTTATATTATTAACCATAGTATAAGTTTTTCCTGTTCCAGGAATTCCATGAAAAATGATATTTTTATGTGTTCTTAAAAGCTCCAAAAAACCTTTTAAATTACTACTTTTAATATCTGCCTTGCCACATAAATTTGCAAAGCTATAGGCTACCTCGTAAAGTTTATAATACACACTTTGATTTTTATCATTTTCAGCTAATTTTTCTTTTGTAATTAAAGCAAAATCAGACTTTTTTATCTTATCAATCAAATTTAAAAATTGATCTAAAATATAATATCTTGGAAGATTATTTGTTTTTTTTACTTCAAGTTTTTCCAAAACAAAATCAAAATATACTTCTTCTTTACATTCATTATCAAAATTATATTCTTTTGGATTTTCATTTAATATCTCAAAGATGTACTTAGCGGTATTTACAGAAGCATCATTTGCAAGTGGAAATTTATCATCTTTAAATTGTAAAAAATATGCTAATTCTCTAGCAGTAGCTTTCATGCCTTCCACTTTATCAAGCGCTACTAATAATTCTGTTAAATTGCTACTATTACTTACTGCATCATTTATTATTTTAAGATTATCAACTAATTTTTTTTCATCTTTTAATAAATTCGTAGCATTACCTTGCATTTTAGCACTATTTATACTTTTATCCCACCATTTTTCAAAAATATCTTTTTTAAAATTACCCTGATTGAAATCTATCTCGTCTATTTTTTCTTTACCAAATGTTTCGCTAAAATTATCCACAATTTTGCTTTTTGTTTTTAAAAATTCACCATTTTCATCAAATTTAATATGTATAGTACTTTTATTACTATAATCGTTTAAATATTCCTCAAAAGCACCTTTTAATTTATCAAATACCTCACTATTATCTTCATAAATTTTCTTGGTTAATTCTTTAAACCTTAATTCAATATCATCATTTTCTAAAATTACACTATTTCTTTCTCTACCAAATTTAGTATGATAAATATAACATTTTCCATCTTTATCAAAAAAATAAGCAAAATTTTTATTTTTATTTTCGTTTAATCTAGTTTTTAAATCACTCATTGTTTTCCTTAGTTTTGATTTTTATAATTATAACTTAATTTTTGCATTGTTAATTATACCAAAATAAAAAAATAAAAAATAGACAAACACCGTCCGTTAAAATAACATATAATTACAACAAAATTAAAAACTATTGTAAATCTATAACATAAGGAGGTATTAAAAAATAAAAATCAACATAAAAATTTAAAACAACAAATCAAAAACAAAGGAATAAAATGAAAAAACTATTTTTAATTTTAAGCATGTTAATGTGTATATGCTTTACTTTTGCCAATGCTGAAGTAAATTATACAACAGCACAACAAGATATAACAATAGAAAAAACTATAGATAATAATACAAGCACAAAAATAGCTCAAGAAGATTATACCAATACAATAATCATCACCATAGCTATCTTAATATATATCATCATAGCCGCAGTGCTTGTGTATTATGGATTAAAAGGTAAGGTGGTTATATATAGAAATACAATAGATCTTAGCTTGTGTGTTGGATTATTTGCTGTATTGCCTTTAGCCTTTATAATCTTTATGACATTATTTCTAATGCGAATAGAAAGAGATACTGCGCTAATGATTATGGGTGTCATTGCTTTTATATGGGCATGCGTTGTATTATATATAGCATACACAACACTAAGAGATAATCGTAATAATCCATTACTAATGATTTTAATACTACCTTTAAAAATAACATTAGGATTATGGTATGGACTTAGTATTTTTGCAGTTTTTAGAAAAAGCAATCTTAAAACCGTAGCAGAAAGAAGAGAAGAAAAACAAAATGCGTTAGCACGCTTTGCTTTTTCAAGCGGACTAATTTATGCTCTAATGCGAGATAAACCTTTGAAAAAATAATACTCTAGCCTATTTTAATAAAATAGGCTAAAATTCAAACAAAACAACAAAGAAAGGTAAATAATGTTTTTTTCAAAATCAAGATACACAAGAGGCGCACAATGTGCTAAATCTCTTTGGTTAAATACTTACAACAAAGATGTTTTAAATTCATCTAACAAATCAACAAAAACTGACATAGGTAATAAAGTAGGCGAGCTAGCCTGTAATCTTTTTCCAAATGGAGTAAAGATGGAGTTTGAAGGTAGTTCTTTTGATGAAAAATGCGAACAAACTAGAAAACTATTAGAAAATAACCAAGAAGTGATTTACGAAGCTACTTTTTGCTACGATGGTATTTTGATCATGATAGATATTTTGCAAAATACCAAAGACGGTTTGATCATAAATGAAGTAAAAAGCTCTACATCTTTAAAAGATGTTTATATAGATGATTGTGCTTTGCAGTATTATGTTTTATCAAATTTAAATTATAAAATCAAACAAGTTAACCTGATACATTTAAACAATGAATACTATAGAAGTGATTTTCTTGATATAAATCAACTTTTTAAGATCAATGATATCACAAAAGAAGTTTTATTAAATCAAAACCAAGTTAAAGAAAATTTAAAATACTTTGAAGAAATTTTAAGCAAAAAAGAAGAGCCAGATATAGACATAGGAACACATTGCTTTGATCCTTATGAGTGCGATGGATATGAGTATTGCTGGATTAAACAAAGAAATTTATGTGAAAAAGAAAATGTTTTTAATATACCAAAATTTAAAAAAAGTTTTGAATTTTATTATCAAAATACTTATAATTTTGAAGATTTAGATGATCTATCTATCTTTACCAAAAACCAACAAATTCAAATCAAAGCTTCACTTAATAAAGAAATCTATATAAACAAAGAAAATATCAAAAAATTCTTAGATACTCTAACCTATCCTATATATCATTTAGATTTTGAAACATTTATGCAAGCTATACCTGAATATAAAGGTATAAGACCTTATATGCAAATTCCTTTTCAATACTCTTTACATATAGACCATAAAGACAAGTTAGAACATAAGGAATTTTTGAGCGAATGTGGGATCGATCCAAGATATGAGTTTGCAAAAAATTTAATCAACGATATACCGAAAGATGTTTGTGTGCTTTCTTATAATGCAAGTTTTGAAAAAGGTGTAATAAGGAATTTAGCACTTGCTTTTCCTGAATTTAGCGAACATTTGTTAAATATAGAAAAAAACATCAAAGATCTTATGATACCTTTTCAAAATAAAGATTATTATCATTATAAAATGCAAGGGAGTTATTCTATAAAAAAAGTTTTACCAGCTCTGATCCCTGATATGGAGCAAGCTTATAATGATTTAGATTTAATCCACAATGGAAGCGAAGCTATGCAAAGTTTTGAAGCTATGCAGAATATGGATGAAAACGAAAGAAAAGCTTACCGCCAAGCCTTACTAGAATACTGCAAACTTGATACCTTAGCCATGGTAAAAATTTTAAAACATTTAGAAGAGCTTGTAAAATAACAAATATACAAATTTAAAAAGGAAAACACATGAAAACAAGTCTTTTAAAACTAGATAAGAATTTTACTGGTAAAAAAATAGCAGATTGTGGTGTTATAAAAAAAGATAAAATGTATTATGCAACAACTTTTAAAGAAGATTCAATTTTATTTGATATCAATGGAAACATACTAAAAAAATCGCTGGCAAGATTTATCACTTAAATGATGATTTATATGGATTTTGTTGTACAAAAACAAAATATGGCTTTATAGATAAAAAGGGAAATTTAATCACAAAAGTAAAATATGATGGTATCAACAGCTTTCATGATGGCTTGGCCGGCGTTGAACTTAACGGAAAATGGGGTTTTATAGATAAACAAGGAAATTTAGTTATAGAAGCAAAATATGATAATGCTTTGGGGTTTAAAGATGGCTTAGCTGAAGTTAAGCTTGGTGAAAAATGGGGTTTGATAAATAAAAATGAAGAAATTGTTGTTGAGATTGAGTATGATGAGATACTAAAACTTGATACGAATTTATTTTTACTTAAAAAAGGCGAAGAATTAAAACTAAAAAACCTAAATTAATTTAAAATGTTTGCGTGCTTACTTATAATGCAAGCTTTGAAAAAGGTGTTATAAGAAATTTAGCACTTGCTTTTCCTAAATTTTGCGAGCATTTGTTAAATATAGAAAAAAATGTCAAAGATCTTATGATACCTTTTTTAATAAAAATCATTATAAAATGCAAGGAAGTTTTATAAAAAAGTTTTACTAGCTTTAATCCTGATATAAAGCAAGCTTATAAAAATTTAAATTTAATCCATAACAAAAGCGAAGCTATGCAAAGTTTTGAAGCTATGCAAAATATAAGTGAAAATGAAAGAAAAGCTCTCTGTCAAGCCTTACTAGAATGCTGTAAATTTAACCATGATAAAAATTTTAAAAGCTTAATCCATAGCTTAAAGCTATGGATTAAAATTCGATTTTTAAAACCTCATACACATTTGCCTCATTTGTATAAAAGACATCATAATAACATCCTGTGTATTTATTGTTTTTTAAAAACTGATTGATATCATCACTGAGCTTAAAACTTAAAATATGAATTTTAGCTTGCGGATTTAGCTCTATCTCTTCATCTATGGTTTTTACTTCACAATGATAATTTTCACTTTCTTTTAAAGCTTCTATTACATTGTGATTATTAAAAACTTCATGATGGATAAATTCTCTACATAAGTTTTTATGAAAATCATTCCATTTTTCTAGTAAAATATCACGTGTTTTCATTGTTTTTTACTCCGTTTAATTTTTCATTTAATTCTTTGATTTTTTCTTTATTATCTTCAATAAATTTTTTTATCTTTTCACAGCTAAAATCAGGTAGCGTTAAACTAGCATAATTCCAAAAGTGACTATTTTTATGGTATGGTTCAACATTATCATTTAATATTTGTTTGATTTTTTCCCTTCTTTTGTTTTCATCATCTTCCCCAAAAAATCTTACACTAAAATAATTCTTATCATGCCATGCAAAAGCAAAATAATAATCACCATGATCTTTTTCTTCTGGCTTAAAAATAAATGGCATATGAGTTACTCCAGTATCATAATTTATTTCCCAATTTTCAAAATTTAAGCTCTTGCATATTTCCACTAGGCATTGTTTAAAAATATCATCTTTCTTTTTACAAATTTCTAATACCAATTCGCAATAGTTTTCTTTCTTTTCATCTTTTAAAAAATTAACAATATCCATATCACTTTCCTTTTTATTTATTAAAGTTTTAATTACATCTTTGTAAAATTCTATAGCTTGACTTAAACTGCAAATGTTTTTTACTCTTTCTTGACATTCTTGCAACCAATTTAAAATTTCTACTTCATAAGAAATTTGTCTATATAGCACTTTATAATCGCCTTTTTTTAAGAATAATTCGTTTTTAGTGTTTTCTATCTCCCATTCATCTAAACTTTTCTTACTAGGTTTTCTACCATCTAAAGTAAGATAAATCACAGCGATATTTTCGATATTTTTGATATCTTTATAAGAAACATTTTCTTCTTTATTTAATATCTCTATATACCTAGCAATTTGCTCATTTTGATCTCCTGCACCAATTTTATTTTCTAGTATAATGTGTTTAGTGCCATTATGTATATAAATATCTATATTTTTATATTCTTTTAAGACTTTTACATCATCACTTTCTCCAAACCATTCTTTTAATCCTATCTTTTCTAAAAATAAATCCAAAAATAACTTTTCTTGTTCATGATTCTCACTAGGATCAAGTAAAGATTTTAAAATTCCACTATGCAAATTCACCTCATCATGAGCGGGCAAAACCTTTAATAAAGGATTGTAGTCATTTTTGCCCAATCTTTTTCTTTCTTGCATACGCTCTTTTTTAAAAGAAGCAAATTTATCAAGAAAATCTTTTAAATCTTCCATATTTATTTCCTTTCCATATATAAACTAATAATTTTTATTTTAGCGTAATTTTCATCATCACAAAGCCAAAATTTCATGTGTTCTCCAACTCTATTTTTCTCTAAAGTTTCTAAAATTTTAATAGCGTGTTTTGCTAGATCATTTTTAGGTAAAAATATCACAGCAAAATAACACATCAAATCATACTCTCTATCAACTATTTTCTCATCATAGCAAAAAAATCCTCCTTTATTTAAAATTTCACTTGCATACAACAAATCATCATCTAGTCTAAACACATCACTATCTCCATAAATAAACATGTATTTATCATAAATTCTTATCATTTCATTAAGATTATTTCCTCGCATATTTTTCCTTTACACTTTCAACTCTAGCAACCTTAAAATTCTCCAGCCTATATCCTTGCTTATACATGCAATTTGTCTTTGAGAAAAAGGATTAAGGGTTATTTTTCCGTTGTATTCTAAGTAAAATTTATGTCCATTTTTACTAAGCTCGTAAATTCCATTACCCAAATCATTTACATTTTCAAACTGCAAATCAAGCACAAATTCTCCATTTGTGTTAATAAAACCCCATTGATTATCTATACAAACTTGTGCTAAACCTTCTTTAAAATCAAACGCCTCATCAAAATGCTCTTTTATAACAATATTTGCATTTTTATCCACATAAATAAAACCATCACTTGTTAAAACTAATGCCAAACCACAGCTAAAACAAGACATATACTCATACTCATGCTCACAAAGTATCTCATCATTTTGATTGATCAAAAAATATCTATTGTCTTTTTTTACACTTGCTATGCCTTCGCTAAAGCTATTTGCCTCATCGTATTTTGCTTCTATGATGGTTTTTCCTTTTGTATTGATAAAACCCCATTTTCCTGCTACACAAAAGGCTGCTAAATTCTCACTAAAAAACCTAAGCTCATCATACATCACATCGATGATGATTTTGGCATTTTTATCTATAAAGCCGTATTTGTTAGCTATCTTTACACAAGCCAATCCACCAACAAATTCTCCAACTTCATCAAATTTAGCTTCACAAATTAACATCCCATTTTGATCCATGAAACCAAATTTAGAATTTTCTAAAAACAAAACAAGCTCATCATCAATAATCTTCATAAAATCAAAACTATTCTTACTAAGCTCATTTTTGTTTTTATCTACCAAAGTATATTTAGTCCCTACTCTCACTTTGATCATATCTTTGGCTATAAATTTCACATCCTTATACATAGGATCAAAAATGCAATTTAAATTTACATCAAACAAACCATACAAAAACCCATCAAACACTAACAAATACTCATCATTTATCAAGCTAATATCATCAAATTTAGCCTCTAAAACAAGCTTTGCAAATTCATTCAAAACTCCGCATTTAACCTTGCCATTGATCTTTTGCTTGTATAAAAATAATTTTTCATTTAGTCTTTTTATACTTAAAAACTCAAAATCACTTAAAAAATTTCCATTCTGATCGATCAATGCAAACACATCGCCTTTTTTGATCTTAAAAAGCTTATCACTGAGTCTTATAATGCCATCATATTCAGTCTTTAAAATGATATTTGCTTGAGTATCTATGATGATATTTTCATTTCCTTGTCGCAAAAGTGCATAATCATTTACAAAACTACAAACATCATCATATACAAGATCCACCACCACTTTGGCTTTAGTATCTATAAAACCCCATTTGTCATTTATCATAACACCTGCTAAATTTTGACTAAAATTTAAAACCTCATCATATAAAAAATCACAAATTAATTCTCCACTGCTATTTATAAAGCTATACTTACCAGCTTTTTTTACCGCTGCAAAGCCATTTTGAAAATCTCTTACATGATCAAATTCATCATCAATAACAATCCTAACTTCTTTCATCACTTTCCTTTATAAAATGAAATTATATTAGAATTTTATAGACTAAGATTGTCTATATTTTATGCTAGAATATCATTTTAAAAATATGGAGGAAAACATGAAAAAGAAAAAAATACCAAGTCAGGTTCCGTTTAGTTTTGAAGATTCTCCCTTTGAAAGCAAAGAAGAGTATCTAGAATTTATCAAAAACATGCCTAAAATAGCTACTTTAGATAAGGCTTTGATAAAAAAATCAAGAGAGAAAAATTTAGCAAATAAAGCCATTTCTTACATACAAAGAAAAACTAATCTAAGCTACAACAATGCTAAAATTTTAAAAGATATCTTATCAAAAGAGTATTTTCGTAAGATAAGAAGCAAAAATAAAGTCCTTGCTAAATTTATGAAAAGATAAAGCCTTAGGCTTTATCTTAATTGCTTTAAAACGATTTTTTTAATATTTCTAACATTTGTTCTTTGTGTGTTTGTGCATTACCAAAAGTCCAAGCAATTTCATCATTATCTTTAGCTAGCGCATATATAAGCCATAGTTTTAAAGATATAACTGCTTTTTTATTATCCATATATCTTTTTTGAAAATCTCTATACTTACTTAGCACATCTTGGTTATTCAAAGATGAGTTAAAACTAGAGCTAATAAGAGCTAAATTTCCAAAATTATCTATTTTTTCATTAGTCCAATCATTCTCATTTGCTTTGCTTTGTGCTTGCACATGCTCTATGGAATTTAAGCTTCTAAAATAGAAATTATCAAATTTTTTCTTATCCATTTCTTTACCACATATTTTAACTTTATCGCCATTAACTTCAGCATTTTTCCACAAATAATACTCCAAACGATAAAACCAATAATGCAAAGTTGCTGTTCCTCGATCTAAGTTTGGAATTTTTACTTCATTAGTATTAGTAAAAATACATTCATCATTATTGCTTAAATTAACAAGAACTTCATTAGAAATTTCCAATAAATCTTTTTTCTCTCCATTTTTTTCTGCTTCTTTTGCTTGCTCTTTAACTTCTGTGTTTGCTTGCTCTTTGGCTAAAGATGTATCTAAATTTTCAAGGAAAGATATTGGATTTTTTTGAATAATATTTTTACCATTTGTGATAAAACCATAAAAATTAATGTTATCATTTATTTGTATTTCACTAATTATATTTTTATCATCACTTAACTCATCAAATGAAAAGTTCAATTTGATCTCTTTATCCAAAAATTTCAAAAACGGAGTAAGCCAGTGATGATGATTATTAGACATACCACTTCTTGCTACGCGTAGATAGTTTTGCACCATAGCAAGATCAGGCATAACATTAGAATCTTCGCTGATTGTGTATGTACTATATTTTTTAGTTAATCTTCTAATCTTATAAGAATTTTCCTCATCATCTTGACTTTTAATAACAAAATAATCAAATAAAATTCTATATTTTAAAAGATTTTCTATGAATTTTTTAGTGTTTTCTTTTTTTTCTATTGTTATAATCTCTAAAAGCTTATTTTTATCTATAGTAACATCACTAGCTTTTTTCAAATAAGTAAGCTTATAAACATGCAATAAAAAAGTAGGAAAATCTACTATGGATTTAAATTTAAATTCATCTTCATCATCATCTTTTTTTGTAATTTTTTGTTGGTTATTTCCTATAATACACTCAATAGTATTTTCATTTCCACTACTTTCATTTAGCTTAGTATTTTCATCTCCACCACTTTCATTTGAGCTAGAAATCTTTCTATCGCTAGCTTTTTGAAAGATATAATTATCCATTTGTGAGCAAATATCCCATATATGAGCATAAAAAGCTCTTTCGTTTTCATTAATATTTGAAAGCAGTCTTGCTTTTAAAATTTCATGTTTTTCTAGTTGTTTGCCGCGGTTATTCATACGGATAAAAAAGCGGTTTAAGTCAGTATTTTCGGCTAATTCTACAAAAACAAATTTTACATTACTATAAATAAATTTAGAAAATTCAGAAAATTTATCAATATTTTCTTCAATATTTTCTTCAATATTTTCTTCAATATTTTCTTCAAACCAATTTACTATAATTTCTAAAGCTTGTGGTATGTTTTGGCATATATCCTGTGGAAATTTTTTAATTTCTTGTAAAAAAATATCATTTTTTCTCTCATTATTTTGATTATCTTTACAAAATTTAGCAAATTCTTTTAGAACTTCTTCTTCTTTTTCTCTTATAGGCATGGAGATTCTAAGTTTATCACTTTGCATTATAAATTCTTTCCACTTTGGCTGATCGCTTGGATTTTTATAAGTTGGATTTTTATAAGAAAGAAAAAATCCTATCAAAAACAAAGTTGTTAAGCGTTGTTGGCCATCTATGAGTAGGTATTTATCATCTTTTTTACTTACTACTACATTGCCGATAAAGTATTCTTTATTCTTATCTTCATAAAATTTAGTTTTTATATCATTAAGTAAGGTTTGTATTTGCTCTTTATCCCACTCATATAGTCTTTGATAAGGTGGAATTTCAAAAAAGATCTTATTATTATCCTTTACCACTTCACTAATATTTTTAATATTTACTTTATTACTCATTGTTTATACCTTTATTTTTTATTTTTTTACATAATGTGATGGGATGTTTTTATATAGAGCATCTTCACCTTGATAGTATTTTTCAACAATTTTTACATAATCACCTCTTCCACCATCTAATTTTTGTGCTGATTTTCTTTCTTCTTCATTTTTTATAGCTATAAAATCAAGTAAATTTTGCTCTAATTCCTCTTCAAAAGATACAAAATACACTTTTTCTAAAAATTCCAAAGCATAATTATTTTGAGTAGCTCTAGAAATACTTAAGCCATAAACTCTTAAACTAAAAGCAGCTCTTGCAAGCAAGGCTAAGAAATAATCACTATTGCCATTTGGAAATTTAGAAAAATAAATCATCACAGCAATGGCATAAATGTATTTATTATAAATAAATCCTGTGTAATATATTTCATCTAGCTCTTGGTATAAAGCATAATTTGATAACTTATCAAAAAACTCATTGTATTTAAACAAATACTCGAAAAAATCTACCCCATTAGCAAAACTACTTAAAACCCCTAAA
The DNA here is from genome assembly GCF_025771645.1 of Campylobacter sp. IFREMER_LSEM_CL2256. NCBI lineage: Bacteria > Pseudomonadati > Campylobacterota > Epsilonproteobacteria > Campylobacterales > Campylobacteraceae > Campylobacter > Campylobacter sp. IFREMER_LSEM_CL2256. The sequence continues at coordinate 178,182 of NZ_JAKMQQ010000001.1, read as the reverse complement.
TCTTCCTTACTATAAAGGAATTTATCACTAAAAAATTCTTTACAAAACTCTTCATATATTTGTTCTGTTTTAATTTTATCTACTCTAATGTTTTTATGTTTTAACCATGCTCTAGCAGGTGCTAAAAGCTCATCAAATAAAATAGTGATTTTTCTTTCATCTTTTGCAAGATTTTCAAATTTCCTTGCATAATAATCTAGCATACTACCTTGATTTTTCTCTAAAGAATGCAAATGAAAAGCCTTTATAAGATCGTATGATTTTAAGCCTTTTCCTTTTGAATTTGCACTATCAAAAAACAAAAACGCATCATCTACATTTGGAGCTAAAACGCAGATAAATTCTATATTCTCTAAAAGAAAATCTAAAAACTTGCCTTTTTTATCACTATAACTTTCAAAATAAGCTTTTATATACTCGTAATTTTCTTTGATATGATATTTTGACTCATTATGAGAGTATTCAACATTATTTAAAAAATTACATTCACATAAAACTCTTAAAATCAAAGCCAAGGTAGTAAGGCGTTGTTGGCCATCTACTATATTAAATTCATTATCTTTCTGTTGTTGGTCATCTGCTATGTTGAGCTTATTTTCTGTATTTCCCTTATGCAATATCAAACTTCCTAAAAGATATTTTTGGTTTTTATCTATTTGTTCGCTTATATCTTTTAAAAGAATTTTAACTTGCTCTATACCCCAAGCATAAGGGCGTTGATAATCAGGTATGTTTAAAGAAAAACCTTCTTTTAAAAATATATCTGTTTTTTGAGCATTTTTATTATCCACTTTACCCTGCACCAACTCATTCAAACTCACAATGCAAGATTTTACTTCTGTATTTTCACCACTCATTTATAGCCTTTCTAAATTTTAAACTTATTATATCAAGCTATCTATCATTTCCAAAGCTTCCAAAGCTTTCATCTTAAGCCCTATGCCATTTCTAAAAAACTTTGGAAAATCACACTCATTTGGATTGATCCTTAAAAGTGTTCTAGCTTTGCTTTTTTTACAAAAATCCTCGCCAAACATACGCATACTAGGCACAGCTTTACCAGCTCCAAGCTCTATAAGCAAGATGTTTTTATCCTCTAAGGGTTTAAGCCAGTTTTTATAACTTTGCTTTTGTAAAAAATAACGACTATCATTAAAACTACCATCATTAAACATCAAGATATTTGGCCTTGCCAAACCTTGACATCTAGGACATTTTGGCAAAGATAAGGCTTTGAAATTTTCCATATCTATATCTAATTCCTCTTGCATTTGCCAGATCAAATCACCACATGCATAATTAAAACATTGTAAATAATTTATATTTCCATGAAATTCATAAATTTTATTCTCATCAAAGCCAGTCTTTTTAAAATGCCCATCTACATTAGTCGTAACGACATAATAATCTTGTTTGCTTTTTGCAAGTTTTAAAAGTATTTCATAACCTTTATGTGGCTTAGTATCTTTGTATAATTTAAATCTATGCCCATAAAAAGCCCAAGCAAGCTGTGCGTTTGTATAAAAATTTGTAGGATTAGCCATGCGTTCAAAGTCTATGCCTAGTTTTTGCAAATGCGGATAAGCTCTCCAAAAACCTTCTTTTCCTCTAAAATCAGGCAAACCACTATCTACTCCCATGCCAGCTCCAGCTGTGATGATGATTACCTCTGCTTTGTCTAAAGCTTCTTTTATATGAGTTTGTATTTGCATTTTTTACCTTTAAAAATTTTCATAATCAAATTTCCTAGCCTCATGTAGCTCTTTAGCTACTTCAAGACTCATTTCCCAAAAAACTGCATTCATAGATTTTGGCATGCAGTTTTCATCTTCGTATTTTTTGTTTATAGCCTTATAAACCTCATCATTTTCCTCACAATCAACAGCAAGACTACCTAAATAAGGATACGACAAATACCCCACCGGAGCCGTATCAAATACCATAGTTAGTTTTGTTTTTGGAAAATTTTCTTTCATAAAAGCTAAAAATTCATCTCTAGCTTTGCAATCTGTCTTGTCTTTATCAAACAAATCACTATGTTTTGTTTTATTGACATGAAAATCATTGTTTGGAGTGTTAAAACACATCCAAAAAGATTTTTTACCTTTTTGGATGGTATAATCTTGAATAGTTTCAATCGCTAAAGCCATTTTTCATCCTTTTTATATTGTATTAATATAATTATACTATATAAAATGGACTTTTAGTGTCTATATTTTAACCTTTACATTTTTGAGCTATCACATCCATAGCTTCTTGTGAGAGAACAAAATTTGTATGATAAAGCAAGCAACTACCCATATCAAGTACTTTTAATACAAGCTTTTTGTTATTAGTATCTTTTGGATTGTGCCTTGTATTAGCTAGATCATAAATTTCATACACCATATCTTTACTAAGCTTGTTAATATCAAGTTCTATGATATTTTCTTCAAATTTCATAGGCTCTTGCGTAAATTCTTCTTTGTTTTCTTTTTTTGTAAAGCTTTTTTTCTTACTAAAAGATTTTAGCTCATTTTCCTTTGCTTCTTCTAGGGTGTAAATTTCATTTAGACTAAAGCTTAAGTCATTGTCATTGTTTTTATATCTTAGTAAAAAGGCAAAGGCTTCATCCTTGCTTTCTTTAAAAAGTGCTTCAACTTTTTCTACTTGGGCTTCAAAGATAATCATATCAAAAGTAGAATAAAAGTCTAAAACCACAGCCTTAGCATATCTTTTACCGCTTTTACTCATCATCGATTTAAAATCTTCAATCTTCCCTACAACCAAAAGCTCACCTTCGCCTTTGAGTGTTTCAAAATCCATACTTTTAAAATACTCTATACCTTCTATTTGACTTGCAAATTTATCCAAAGGATGACCTGATACATAAATTCCTAAGATTTCTTTTTCATAGCCTAGTTTTTCCATTAGTTCAAATTCGATTTTACTATCATGAAGCCCTACTTTGATATCTGCAGCTATTTCCTCTTCTCCAAAAAGCGAAGCAGTAGAGTTTCTTTTAACTTCAGCAATTTTCCTACTTGTTTCTGAAATAAGCTCAAGATTATCCACCAAACATTTTCTAGTATAGCCAAACTCATCGAAAGCACCTGATTTAGCTAAATTTTCTATGGTTTTTTTATTAATCTTAGTTGGATCAATAGAGCTTATAAAATCATCAAAATCACTAAAGCCCTCTTCCTTGCGAATAGCCATGATATTTTCTATCGCAGGAATTCCCACACTTTTAATCGCTCCAAGCCCATAAATAATAGCTTCAGAACCATCTTCAAGCTTAGTTGCGCTAAATTCTCTTTGGGCTTTATTGATACTTGGTGGCAAAAGTTTGATGTTCATTCTTTTCATCTCTTCAATGTATTTTGCAACCTTATCTACATTGCTTTCTTCGCTTGTTAAAAGCGCAGCCATAAACTCACTTGGATAATAAGTCTTTAAATACGCTGTTTGAAAGGTTATAAGTGCATAAGCAGCCGAGTGAGATTTGTTAAAACCATATTCAGCAAATTTCAAAATAAGCTCAAACAAATCATCAGCCTTTTTCTCATCATAGCCTTGTTTTTTAGCGCCTTCTAAATACTCTGCTTTAAGATTATCCAAAATTTCTCTTTTTTTCTTACCCATAGCACGGCGCACATTATCAGCCCCACCCAAAGAAAAACCACCGATTTTTTGCACTATTTGCATAACCTGCTCTTGATAAACTATAACCCCATAAGTATTTTCAAGTATAGGTTTTAAATCTTCAAATGCATAAGTTGCAGCCTTTCTACCATGCTTGATATCGATAAAATCATCCACCATCCCACTATCAAGTGGACCTGGTCTATATAAAGCTAAAACCGCGATTAAATCTTCAAATCTTTCAGGCTTTAACCTAGCATTCAAACTTTGCATACCGCCTGATTCTATTTGGAAAATACCCAAGGTATTACCACTTTGTATGGTTTTATAAACCTTAGGATCATTCATATCAATCTTTTCCCAAATCACATCTTTACCATAACGCTTTTTTACTAGCTTAATCGCATTATCAATCACTGTAAGAGTTTTTAAACCCAAGAAGTCAAATTTGATTAAATCTACATCTTCAAGATATTCTTTAGAATACTGCGTTACCAAATGACGCTCATCGTTTTTGCTTTGTCTAAAAAGTGGAGCTTTATTCCACAAAGCTTCATTAGATATCACAACCCCTGCTGCGTGCATACCTGCGTTTCTATTTAAACCCTCTAATGCTTTAGCAAAGTCCCAAACCTGACGTCCTTTTGGATGAGAATTTACAAATTCAGCGATTTTTGGTTCTTGCTCATAAGCTTTTTCTAAAGTGATTTTTAGTTCTTCAGGAACTAATTTTGCCAAAGCATCCGCATCAGGTATGCTCATATCACAAACCCTAGCCACATCACGGATTACTCCCTTTGCTAAAAGCTTACCAAAGGTAATGACTTGTGCAACCTTTTCAGCTCCGTATTTATCAATAACATAATCAATCACTTCCCCTCTTCTATCTTGACAAAAATCCACATCAATATCGGGCATTGATACACGCTCAGGATTTAAAAATCTCTCAAAAAGAAGATTATAAGGTATAGGATCTAAATCTGTAATTTTCAAACAATACGAAACCAAACTCCCCGCAGCACTCCCACGCCCTGGGCCAACTGGTATATCTTTTTCCTTAGCTGCAGCAATAAAATCATGAACGATTAGCATATAACCTGAAAATTTCATATTTTTAATAATACTAATTTCTAAATCAAGTCTATCTTTATACTCTTGGTGTTTACTCTCATCGATAAATTGAAGTCTTTCTTCTAAGCCCTTTTTACAAAGATACTCAAAAACTATATCATCATTATCAAAGCTAAATTCTTGATCTTCTTGACTTAAACTTAAGCCATATTTTTTTGCATATTCACGGGTAAATTTAAAATTTGGTGGGGTAGGATCGCCTAGTTTTAATTCTAGATTGCATTTATTAGCTATTTCTTGAGTGTTTTCAATGGCTTCAGGAATATCAGCAAAAAGCTCGCTCATTTGCTCTGGTGTTTTTACATAAAACTCATGCACTTCATGTCTTAAACGCCCTGGATCATCAAGCTTAACCCCCATAGCTATACACATAAATACTTCATGCGCAGCTGCTCTTTCTTTGAAAGTATAATGCGTATCATTGGTTGCGATGATTTTTATATCAAGCTCTTTAGCAAGTTTGATGATAGAATCATCGATAAATTTTTGATCATCAATGCCATGACGCATAATCTCAAGGTAAAAATCATCTCCAAAAACCTTTTTATACCAAAGCGCAGCTTCTTTTGCGCCTTCATAACCTTTTGCGCCAAATTTTAAATTTCTTTCATTTTTGGTATTTAAATGCCAATTAATCTCACCTTGCAAACACGCAGAAGAGCAAATCAAACCCTCACTATGTGCTTCTAATAGCTTTTTGTTAATCCTTGGGTAATAATACAAACCATGTATATAACTTTGCGAGCTTAAATACATCAAATTTTTATAGCCAATTTCATTTTTAGCAAATAAACAAATATGAAAGCGTTGTCTTGAGCTTTTATCACTTAAATCATCATGATTGTGTAAATATGCTTCAAGTCCTATGATAGGTTTAATCCCCTCAGCTCTCATTGTTTTATAAAAATCAATAGCCCCAAACATATTTCCATGATCAGTCATAGCAACACTTGTTGCACCTTGAGCTTTTAGCGTTTTAGCAAGCTCTTTGAGTTTATTTGCTCCATCAAGTAAAGAATATTCTGTGTGTAAATGTAAATGTGTAAATTGGCTCATATTTTCCCTTGTATTTTTTTATTATTATAAAAAAAAACCTTAAATTTAAAACTTAGAAGCATAAAAAATGTATAATAACTTACTTTCAAAAAAGGAGTAAAAAATGGAAGTAAAAATTTATTATTGTAATCTTTGAAATTACAAACCACAAGCTGCAAGGGTTGCAGAAGAAATACAAAATGAATTCAAAGATGCGCAAATTTCTACCATAGAAAAAGGTGGTGGTCATTTTATAGTAGAAGTAGATGGCAAAATCATTTACTCTAAAAAAGACTTGTTTAACTGCGAAGTAGATAGATTTCCTCATGAGGGTGAAATCATCAAGCTTATGAAACAAATGTAAGCTAAACCCTCATTAGCGAGGGTTTATTTTGTTAAAGGAACAAGCATACCTTCATAAAGTTTTTGATAAATTTCTTCTGAGCATAAATGTTTAGCAAGCTCCAAACCAAATAAAATAGCCGTAGCAGGTCCAGCTGCTGTGATGACATTTTCATTTACTACAACCGCTTTATTTACTCTAGTTCCTTCAATACCTACTTCACAACCAGGATAGCAAGAAAACTCTCCATTAATCACCCCTGCTTTTGCCAATACCATAGGTGAAGCACAAATAGCCGCTACGATTTTTTTCTTAGCATGTAAGTCTTGTATGATTTTTATGATAGCTTGATTGTTTTTTAAATTCATCATACCTTCAAATCCACCTGCCAAAGCAATTGCGTCTAAATTTTCTTGATCAACACTAGCTAAACTCACATCAGCTCTTATACAAATTCCATTAGCTCCTTGTACTAAAAGCTCATCATCTAGCGAAGCAATAATTACTTCTAAATTTCCACTAGCTTCTCCTGCTCTTTTTAAAACATCAGCTATACCTATAAACTCAGCTTCTTCAAAACCTTTTGCCAAAGGCACTAAAACTTTTTTCATTTTTTCTCCTTTTAGTCAATAAATCTTTTATTTAATTCATGAAAATACTCTATGCGTCTATCGCGTAAAAATGGCCACCATCTGCGTACATTTTCACATCTTTGCATATCAATTTCAATGATTTTACAAAGCTCTTGTTTATCATCAGCTCTAAAAAGCTCTTCGCCTTGAGCCCCAAAAACAAAAGAATTTCCCCAAAATCTTATACCTTCTTCCACACCGCTTTCATCTTTTTCAAAACCCACTCTATTAATAGCTACTACAGGCAAGCCATTAGCTATAGCATGGCCTCTTTGCACACCTATCCAAGCTTCAAGCTGTCTTTGTTTTTCTTCTTTTTCATCTTTATCAAACCAACCTATAGCAGTAGGGTAAATCAAAATTTGAGCCCCTTTTAAAGCCATTAACCTAGCAGCTTCAGGATACCATTGATCCCAACATATTAAAACTCCAAGTTTTCCAACGCTTGTTTGTATAGGTTCAAAGCCCAAATCACCTGGAGTAAAATAAAATTTTTCATAAAAACAAGGATCATCAGGTATGTGCATTTTACGGTATTTACCTGCTATGGAGCCATCTTTTTCAAATACCACGCTAGTATTATGATAAAGCCCTGCGCTTCTTTTTTCAAATAAAGAAGTTACCAAAACAACTTTATTTTCCCTAGCCACATTAGACCAAAACTTAACATCTTCTTCATAGTCATTGGCTAAATCAAAAAAGTCTGTGTTTTCACTTTGACAAAAATACTGCGTTTGATGAAGTTCTTGCAAGCATACAAGCTCAGCCTTTTCCTTTGCTGCTTGTTTGATAAGTTCGCATGTTTTTTCTATAGTTTTTTCTTTATTTTGTTTAAATTCTTGCTGTATGAGTGCTAATTTCATTTTTACTCCTTTCTTCTTCTGAATCATCATAAGGATCTAAGTGTATATGGATATTCCAAAAATCATCTTTAAAATACTCCCTTATACTATCTTCAATCTCATCACCGATTTTATGAGCTTTTAAAAGTGATATTGTAGGTTCAAAAACTAAATGCACACTAACATAAAGTATATCAGGGCTTTTTCTAGTTTTTAAATGATGAAAGCTTTTAACTTCTTTATTTGCACTTATAATTTGTTTAATCACTTCAACTTGTTCTTTATCAATTGCCACATCTAATAAAATTTTAGAACTTTCTTTGATGATTTTAAAAGCTGAAAAAATCGTATATAAACTTATAGCTATACCAAATAAACCATCAATAAAATGATAATTTGTAAAAGCTATAATCACAAGTGCTAAAAGCGTTAGAGTATTAGTTAAAAAGTCTATTTTATAGTGTAAGCTATCAGCTTTTATAATCAAGCTTTTTGTTTTTTTAGCAACATAATTTAAAAAAACCACCAAACACAAAGTCACAGCCATAGCAAAAGCCATGACAAAAATTCCAAGATCAAGTTTTTCTACACTTTCTTGATTGTGAATTTTCAAAACGCTCTCATAAAAAATATAAACCCCAATCCCACTAATAACAAGACCTTCAAAAAGCCCCATTAAGGCTTCAATTTTACTAAGGCCAAAATTATATTCTTTACTAGAGCCTTGAGAACTTTTTTTCAAAGCTAAAAAATTTAATCCTGAAATCACACAATCAAGTAAAGAATCAATCGCACTAGAAAGCACTGCAACAGAACCTGAAGCTAAACCTACTATAAATTTAACAATAGCTAAAAAAATAGCACATACACTTGCGATGATGGTTGCGCTTTTTTGCAAATTCATCTTTGACCTTCATAGCGGTTTTGACAAGAACAATGCAAAGAGCCATTTTGTCTTAAAAACACTCTTGCATCAACCCCTACTACTTTTCTATCTTTGCATGCTTTTTGTAAATTTTCTAATACCAAAGCATCGTTTTCATCATTATAAGTTGGCACTATCAAGCCACCATTAACAAAAACAAAATTTGCATAAGTAGCACCAAGCCTTTTACCTTCAAAATACAAAGGCTTAGGTAAAGGAAGCTCTAATAAATCAAACCCTGTTTTTTTAAGTTCCTCCTCCATAGCTTTTAAGGGCTTATAATGTTCATCGTTTTCATCTTTACACACACAATAAGCAATGGTTTTTTCATTGATAAATCTTGCTAGAGTATCTATATGATGATCAGTATCATCACCTTTTATATAACCATGATTTAACCATATAATTTGTTTTAAGCCAAAAATTTCTTTTAACTTAGCTTCAATTTGCTCTTTATTTAAACGGGAATTTCTATTTTCATTTAACAAACAAGCACTCGTTGTAAGCATTACTCCTTGCCCATTAAAATCAATACTCCCACCTTCTAAAATAAAATCAATTTTTTCTAATTTTCCAGATAATTTTTGCGCAAAAAGTTTTGAATTTACCGCATTATCCAAAGTGCTTTGAAATTTATCGCCCCAAGCATTAAAAGTAAAATCAAGCCCTATGAGTTTATCATCTTCAAGCACATCAATTGCACCAAAATCTCTAATCCAAGTATCATTAGTATCACACTTAAAAAAATCAACGTTTTTTATATGTTTAAATCTTTGAAAATCTTTTTCACTTGGCGCTATAAGTAAAACTTTTTGAAAATTTGCCACAGCTTTAACAAATTCTTCATAGCTTTGTAAAATCTCTTCTAAATAAGGCTTCCAATCGCTATTTTCATGAGGCAAAGAAAGTAAAAGTAGCTCTTGTTTTTGCCATTCTGCTATGCTTTTTCTCATTTTGATACCCTTTTTGATAATTAAAAAAGTATTTTAACATTTTTAATGATAGTTTTTTACTCTTTTTTTAAAACCCAAGCAAAATACCATATCGCAAAAGATAAAAGCAAAATCACAAAAAGCTTTTTATCGTACACTCCAAATCCTATATAAAGCACAGAATACATAAAACCAAAACTTCCCGCATAAATGCAAATTCTGCTCATTAAACCATTTTCCACCGCTCTAAAACATGGGCATTTGTGAAAAAATTTCTTTTTTGCTTCTTTGGGTTTAAAAAAACTCAAAACCGCACTTAAAATCAGCAAAAAACTTAAAAAATATAAAACCTTATCCATTAGTGAAAATACCTTAACCAAGCAGGAATTGCACTTTGCTCTTCTCTTAAAGAACTTTCTTCTCCATGCCCTGGAAGCAATCTAAAATCTTTTTCATAAGATAAAACTTTAAGCAAACTCTCTTTCATCTTGGCTGCATCTGAGTAAGGAAAGTCCCATCTACCAATACTACGGTAAAATAAAAAATCCCCACTAAAAAGCACATCTTCACCCACAAGTTCTATCATACAACACCCTGGAGTATGCCCTGGAAAATGATGAAATTTAAACTTAAACTCATCTATACTAAATTCATTTTCATTTTCTATTAACACATCAGCATTTGAATGCTCAAAACCATAATTAAAAGGATCTTTTAGCATAAAAGCATCATCTTTATGGATAAAAAGTGGAATTTCATAAACCTTTTTAACTTTAGCATTATCATAAACATGATCATAATGACCATGAGTATTTAAAATAGCCAAAGGTTTGCTTGCGTTTTCTTTGATAAACTCATAAGCATTTTCACCTGGATCGATGATGATTTGTTTGTTATTATGATCTATAATATAACAATTTGTTTCATACATTCCGCATGGTTGTTTTAAAATACGCATATAAACTTCCTTTTAACTAAATCAAATATAATTTTAAAAAATTAATATTTAAAGATTTTTTATGAATTATACAAAATTACAAGAATTATTGATCAATTTTATAAAAGAACAAGCAGGGGATAAAAATCTCATCTTAGGTTTAAGTGGTGGGATAGATTCAGCTTTAGTAGCTCATCTTTGCAAAAAAGCAATAGGTGAAAAACTTTTTGTGCTTTTAATGCCTACAAAATATTCTAATAAAGAAAATTTAGATGATGCATTAATGCTTTGTAAAAATTTGCAAATTCATCATAAGATTATTTATATTGATGAAGTACTTTGTGCTTATGAAAAAATTTGTCAAGACTTAAACCCTTTACGCTTTGGAAATTTAGCTGCAAGAGTGCGTATGAGTTTGCTTTATGATTATTCGGCTTTACACAATGCATTGGTAGTAGGCACTTCTAATAAAAGCGAACTTATGCTTGGTTATGGGACTATTTATGGGGATTTAGCTTGTGCTTTTAATCCTTTGGCTACACTTTATAAAAGTGAAGTTTTTGAGCTTGCTAAATTTATGGGTGTACATGAAAATTTCATACAAAAAGCTCCTAGCGCTGATCTTTGGCCAAATCAAAGCGATGAAAAAGATCTTGGCTATAAATATGAAATTTTAGATGAAGTTTTAAAAGCTTTAGAAAATAATCAAAGCTTGGAAAATTTTGATGAGAATTTAAAAAATTTAGTCTTAGAGCGTGTGCAAAATAATGCCTTTAAAAGAAAACCTCCAACAACATTAAAGAATGCATATGACTTGGCTTGATCGCTATTTTTTTAAACCTAATTTTTTGCAAAAAACTCTAGCTTTTTTGCTTTTGCCTTTTAGCTTTTTATATATGATCATAGCGATTTTAAATACTAAATTTAAAAAAGAACTTGATTTTAATTTACCCATTATAAGCATAGGCAATCTAACCCTAGGAGGCAATGGAAAAACTCCCATTTGTAAAGCCATAGCAGCTGAGTTTGAAAATTGTTTTATCATCTTAAGAGGCTACAAAAGACAAAGCAAAGGCTTAATCATCGTTAAGCATAAAGATGAAATTTTGTGCGATATTAAAGAAAGTGGCGATGAAGCTATGGAATATGCACTTACAAAGCACATTAATGGAGTGATAGTAAGCGAAGATAGGGTTAAAGGCATACAAAAAGCTATCGAGCTTGGAGCAAAAATCATACTTTTAGACGATGCTTTTTCTAAATTTCACATTAAAAAACTTAATATTTTACTGCAAAGTAAAGATGAGCCATTTTTTGATTTTACCCTACCTAGTGGGGCTTATCGTTTGCCAAAATCTTTTGCTAAAAGGGCTGATTTTATAGCTAAAGAAAACGAAGATTTTGTGCGTTATTCTCATGTAAAAGAAAATCAAAAAGCCATTTTAATAAGCTCTATTGCAAAGCCTTTTAGATTATATGAGCATTTTATCAAAGCTAGGGCTTGTTATTTTTTTGCCGATCATTATACTTTCAAAAAAGAAGAATTAGAAAAACTTTTAAAAAAACACAATTGCGACACTTTAATGCTAACCTTTAAAGACTATGTGAAAGTAAAAGATTTTGGCTTTAAAACTGAACTTATCCATCTTGATATTATTTTAAAAGATAGTTTTAAGCAAGTTTTGCAAGATTATATTTATAAATTTAACAAAAAAGGAAGAAAATGTTACTACACTCAACCCAAGATAAAAATCACCAAATAAGCTTTTCAAAAGCCTTACTTAGCCCTAGTGCACCTAATAATGCTTTATACGCTCCACTTAATCTACCAAAGCTTGATAATGAAGCTTTAAAAAATTTAAACTATAAAGAATTAGCCTTAAAAATCATCACAGCTTTTGATTTTGATTTAGAGCTTGAAGTTTTTGAAAAAGCTTTGAAAACTTATGAGAGTTTTGATGATAAAACCTGCCCTATTAATTTGAAAAAAATCAATGATAAGCTTTATATTAATGAATTATTCCATGGGCCAACAAGAGCTTTTAAAGATATGGCTTTGCAACCTTTTGGCGTGCTTTTAGAATACTTAAAAAAAGATGATGATTTTTTAATCATGTGCGCTACAAGTGGCGATACAGGACCTGCTACGCTAAAAAGCTTTGAAAATAAAAAAGGCATAAAAGTAGTTTGTATTTACCCAAATGAAGGCACAAGCAAAACTCAAGCTTTACAAATGACACATTCAAATGCAAGCAATTTAAAATCCATAGCTATTGAAGGTAATTTTGATGATGCGCAAAATGCTCTAAAAGCACTTTTAAATGATGAGGATTTTAAAAATATTTTAAAAGAAGAAAAGTTGAGTCTAAGTGCTGCAAATTCGGTTAATTTTGGAAGAATACTTTTTCAAATCATCTATCATTACTATGCTAGTTTAAAAATCGATAGAACAATAGATATCATCATTCCAAGTGGAAATTTTGGCAATGCCTTGGGAGCTTATTATGCTAAAAAAATGGGAGCAAATATAGGCAAAATTAAAATTGCTTCCAATTCAAACAATATTTTAAGTGAGTTTTTTAATACAGGCAAATATGATTTAAGAAATAAAAACTTACAAAAGACTATTTCTCCTGCTATGGATATACTTATATCATCAAATATAGAACGCTTGCTTTTTGATAAATTTAAAGATGAACGCACCAAAGAGTTAATGCAGGCTTTAAAGAATGAAAAATATTATGAGCTTAGCCAAAAAGAACTAGAGCTTTTACAAGAAGACTTTGAAGCTGATTTTTGTAATGATGATGAGTGTATGCAATATATCAAACAATACAGCCACCTAGGACTTTTAGACCCTCACACTTGCACTTGCTTTAAAATGCTTGATTCCAACACCACTACGCTTATCACTTCCACGGCACAATGGAGTAAATTTACTCCAAGCATGTATCAAGCAATTTATAATAAAGAATGCCAAGATGAACAATCTTGCATGCAAGAACTTGCAAAAGAATTTAAACAAGAAATTCATCCAAATATTGCAAGCTTATTTACAAGCACACAAAAGCAAAATCAAGTTTGCAAACTTAAAAATCTAAAACAAACTATTATAGAATGGATAAAACAATGATTATCATACCAGCAAGATTAAAATCAAGTCGTTTTGAAAATAAAATTTTATGTGAGATTGATAATTTACCTATGTTTATTTATACAGCTAAAAAAATGCAAGAAGTTGATGAAGTGTGTGTGGCACTTGATGATGAAGAGGTTTTAAAAATAGCGCAAAAACACAATATAAAAGCAGTTTTAACAAGTAAAAATCACGAAAGTGGCACTGATAGAATCAACGAAGCTTGTCAAATTTTAAAACTAAATGAAAATGAGCTAATCATCAATGTCCAAGCTGATGAGCCTTTTATAGAAACACAAAATATTAAAAATTTTAAGGAATTTAGCCAAAAAGCTTTTGAAGATGAGCTTTGTTTTATGAGTAGTTGCTACAAAGAAGTAGATGCGAAAGCTTGTGATGATCCAAATTTGGTTAAAGTAGTTACTGATAGTAATGATTATGCTTTATATTTTTCAAGATCTAAAATTCCTTATGAAAGGGCAAATTATAAACAAAATTTTAAAGCCCATCTTGGAATTTATGCATATAGGGTTAAAAATTTACAAGAATTTTGCACTTTGAAAAACTCAGCTTTGGAAGAATGTGAAAAATTAGAACAATTAAGAGCCTTAGAAAATGGCAAAAAAATCAAAATGCTAAAAATACAAAGTCAAAGCATAGGTATAGATACAAAAGAAGATTATGAAAGAGCCTTAGCTAAATTTGGAGTTAAAAAATGAAAAAAATACTTTTTTTACTAAGCTTGTTTTTTACACTTCATGCAAAAGAATTAATCATAGGTATGGAGTTAGCCTACCCTCCTTTTGAAATGAGTGATACCAAAGGTAATCCAAGTGGTATTAGTGTAGAGTTTTTACAAGCCTTTGCCAAAGAAAAAAACTATGATTTAAAAATTCAAAACATAGCTTGGGATGGACTCATACCTGCTTTAAGAACTCAAAAAATAGATCTAATCATGTCTTCTATGAGCATAAGTGAGCAAAGAAAAAAAGTAATAGATTTTACCTTGCCTTATGCTAAGGCAAATTTAGCGATATTAAGTGCTAAAAAATCAAATATTAATTCCATAGAAGATTTAAATCAAAAAGGAAAAATCCTTGCCTTAAAAAGAGGTTCAAGTGCGCATTTATATGCTCAAAAAAATCTTAAAAATGCAAAAATATTAGTATTTGATAAAGAGAATGCAGCCATTTTAGAAGTCATTCAAGCTAAAGCTGATGTTTTTATTTATGATCAAATGAGCATTTATAAAGCATGGAAAAAACATCCTGAGCAAACAAAAGCTATTTTCACTCCTTTTGAAAAAACACCTGAGCAATGGGCCATAGCTTTAAATAAAAATAATACCAAATTAAAAGAAGAACTCAATGAGTTTATTTTAAAATCTAAAGAAAATGGTCTTTTTGATAAACTAAGTCAAAAATACCTCAAAGATATGCAAGAAATTTTCAAAGAACAAAAGCTTGAGTTTTTCTTTTAAGAAAAACTCTTTTCAAGCTTTCTTGAAAACATAGAAATAGGTAAAGTTAAAACCAAATAACAAAGTGCTAAAGGAATGTAAATTTCTAAAGTTGAAAAAGTAAAAGCATTAATTTCTTGAGCATTTTGAGTTAATTCTGAAATAGCTATAACGCTTAAAAGAGAGCTATCTTTGATCAAATTACTAAGTTGTCCACTTAGTGGTGCTAAGATATTTTTTAAAGCTTGAGGAAAAATCACGCTTTTATAAATTTCAAACTCACTCAAACCCAAAGCTTTAGCACTTTCATATTGCATTTTATCAACACTTAAAATCCCTGCTCTAAATATCTCACAAATATAAGCACTAGCAAACAAAGCTAAAATCAAAACTCCACAAACATAACGATTATCAAGCCCCAAATTATCCGCAAAAATATAATAAATCAATAAAATTTGTACTAGCAAAGGTGTACCTCTAATAAGCTCTATAAAAGCTCTTGCAAACATATTAAAAAGCACGATTTTACAAAGACTCATATAGCATAAAATCAAAGCAAAAATCACACCTACAATCAAAGACAAAACACTAATAAAAAAACTCGTAAAAAAACCCTGTATCATTTTGTCTTTATATTCATAAATTGCCCCAAAATCAAAATTATAACTAGCGCTTAAAAAAGATAAATAAAAAAATAAAAACAATAAAAAAACCAACAAAAAAGCATTAACCATATATACTTTTAAAGTAATTTTTTTATGCTCGTTAAATTTATTGTGTACTAAAAAAATATTATTCAAAAATTTCCTTTATTATGATTTCAAATATAGCAAATAGCAGCTAAATTTCACTAAATACAAGATTTGTTAAAAATTGGAATTTTAGTTTATAACAAACTCCTTAATTTAGGATAATTATTAACTTAAATTTACCACAAATAAGTAAAATAAAACAAATTTAACTTATAGTTTCAAGGAGAAAAATGCGTTTTTTAGCAGTGTTTTTTATTTTTTTAAATTTAGCTTTTGCTAATAATGGAGTATTATCACTCAATGAAGCTTTTAAGCTCAATACCCATAGCAACAATCAAGGAATTTTTTTAAAAATCAATCTTGCAGACAGAATTTATCTTTACAAAGATCAAATCAAAGTAGAATTAGATTCAAATGACATTACTTCTTTATTAAATTTCCCACAAACTCAAACTAGAGAAAACAAAGAAGTAATCTTTAACCAACTTGAACTTTTTATACCTCAATTATTATTAGATGATTTTGTTAAAAATAACAAAGCAAAACTTTCCTTAGCTTATCAGGGTTGCTCAGAAGAAGGTTTATGCTATCGTCCTGTATATGTAAATTATGAACTTAATAAACAAAATGGATTTTATACTATAAAATCCGCTAAAGATCAATTTAAAAAGCAAAATGAAGATGAGCAAATTGCTAATGATTTAAGCACACAAAATATATTTATCACACTTTTAACTTTTTTTGGTTATGGCTTGTTATTAGCACTTACTCCTTGTATTTTACCAATGATACCTATTCTTTCATCATTAATCGCAATGAAACTCAAAGATAAACCATCTAAAAAACATAGCTTTTATTTATCTTTTATCTATGTCTTTTTTATGTCTTTAGCTTATGCTATAGCAGGTGCTTTAGTGGGCCTTGCAGGAGCTAATGTGCAAGGTTTATTACAACAACCTTGGATTATCATTACTTTTTCGGGTATTTTTGTATTGCTCTCACTTTCTATGTTTGGCCTTTATGAATTACAATTACCGCTTAAATTTCAAAATTTTATCAATAAAAAAATAGAAGGTAAAAACGGGGTTTTTGGTATAGCTATCATGGGCTTTTTATCAGCTCTTATTGTAGGACCTTGCGTGGCTGCACCTTTAGCAGGGGCTTTGCTTTATATTACTAATAGTGGCGATGTATTTTTAGGAGGACTTTCTTTATTTGTGATGAGTTTTGGTATGGGTATGCCTTTACTTTTAATAGGACTTGGAGGAAGTTTTTTAAAAAGCGGGGCTTGGATGCTTAAAATAAAGATTTTCTTTGGCTTTATCATGCTCATCATGGCAGTTTGGATGCTAGAAAGAATACTTAGTGCAAATATCATTTTAATACTTTATGGGATTATAGGGGTATTTTTTGCTAGCTTTATGGGACTATTTGATGAAGCAAAAACTAATTTTGATAAATTTAAAAAAGCAAGTATGATTTTAATTTCAGCTTATAGTTTAAGTCTAATTTTAGGCGGCTCAATGGGCTCAAAAAGCTTGCTAAAACCTCTTGAGTTTAATCTTGCTTCAAAAGAAAATAGCTCTAGTTTAAGTTTTAAAACCATTAAAAACTTAAAAGAACTTAAGCAAGAATTACAAAATTCTACCAAACCAGTCATGCTTGAATTTACAGCTACTTGGTGTGAAAACTGCAAACTTTTGGAAGAATATACTTTTACAGATACGAAAGTACAAAATTTGCTTGCTAATTACACACTTTTAAAAGCAGATGTAACACATAATAGTCAAGAAGATTTAGCTCTTATGAAAGAATTTGGAGTTTTTGGGCCTCCTGTGATGATATTTTTTAACAAAGGCGAGGAAAAAGGGCGTATTATAGGCTATGTAGATGCAAATGAGTTTTTAAATAGAGTTCCTTGATGAGTTCTATTAAATCTTTGCAAATTGGCAAAATCAAAAACTATAATAAATTTCACTCAGCATTTATCAAGGATATTTATTTAAATTCTTTGCAAATTTATACAGATTATATTCTTGATAATGAAATAGCTGATAAAATTCATCATGGAAATTTAGAAAAAGTTGTTTTTGCAAATAGTGTGCAAAACTATACTTTATGGAATAATTATTTAAATAAATACTTAAATTTTGGAGAAATGGGAGAGAACTTAAGTATTGATGGTTTAAACGAATATAATGTTTGTTGTGGAGATATACATGAGATAGGTACTTGTATTTTGCAAGTAAGTCAACCGCGCAAGCCTTGTTTTAAAATTTCTAGCATACACAATCACTTAAATTTCACTCAAGAAATTTTCAAAAGTGGAAGAACTGGATGGTATTATAGAGTCTTAAAAGAAGGTGTAATGAACAAAAATGACAAAATCAAAATCTTACAAAAAGATGAAACTAATTTAAGCATTATGGAGTTAAATCAATTATTTTTTAATCCTTTTAAAAATTCAAATTCTTTAGAAAAATTAGAAAAAATTTCCACCCTAGCAAAAGGATGGAAAGAGAGTATTCAGGCTAGATTAAATCATACTTATGATGATTCTTATATGTTTATTTAAAAAATCCTTTTATCCCTATAAGCTGATATTGCCATAGTTTTTCTATAAAAATTTTAAGTTTTATTGCCAAAAGACCACTAATTGGCTTATGCAAAACTGTGCCAACTGCATAATCATTTCCGATTGAACAAACGGTATTTCCACTTATAAAAGAAAATTCTTGCTTAAATTCTTTCTCATCAATCATAGCCATTAAAGCTTTGGCTATATAAACTCCTTCTCTTAATGCAAGCTGGGCTGTTGGAGGATAAGGAGTGTTGGTTTTAGGATTTTTAAATAAACTATTATCACCTATAAAAAAGTATTTTGATGGATTTTCAATATTTAAAGGATGCATGAAAGCATCTACTTCTATACGCGATCTTACACTTGAAAAATCAGAGCTATTTTCTATAACGCTATTACCTCTAACCCCTGCAGTCCAAATGATAGTATTAGCTTTAACAAATTCTCCCCCATCAAGTCTTATACCATTTTTTTCACATTCTATGATTTTAGATTTTTCATATACTTTCACACCAAGTGTCTCTAACCTTTGCCTTGCTTTTAAAGCCAAACTTTTATCAAACATAGGTAAAATTTGATCCATAGCTTCGATAATAGAAAGCTCTAATTTCTCATAAGCAATTTGCTCTTTTTGACAAAAGATTTTAAGCTCTTTAGCTAAAGAAGCTACAAATTCAACCCCGCTTAAGCCCCCACCACAAACTGTGATTTTTAAATCATCTTCATTTTGAGTGGTTTTATAATTTTTTATTTTCTCATATATTATTTCATTAATTTTTAAAGCATTTTCATAATTATCTATACTCAAAGCATATTCTTGCATACCTTTAATACCAAAAGTTTCTTTAGCAAAACCAAGCCCACATACTAAAATATCAAAGTCAAATTCATTATTTTTAGTAAAAACTTTGTCTTTAGAAATTTTTAAAACTTCATCTTGGATAAAGTTAATTTTTGGATTTAATAAAGGTAAAAGATCATATTTTGAACTATAAATATCTTCATTGGAAGCTACTTTGTGTAGTAAAATAGTATGATAATGATAAGAATTGTTATTAATTAAACTCACTTGTGCTTTTTCAAAAAACTCATCAGGTAAGGCTTTTATAGCCGATAAAGTAGCATATCCTGCACCTAAAAACAAAATTTTCTTTTTTTGCATGGATTTTCCTTTAATTTGATAAAAAAATAAATAAAAATTTGGCATAATGGTATTATTTTTTATCTTAAAATATTTTTTATTTAAATTTAGCAAGGAAAAAGTATGCAAAGACAAACTTGGAGCAATACGCTAACTTATATCCTTACAGTAGCAGGAGCGACTATTGGTTTTGGAGCCACTTGGCGTTTTCCATACTTAGTAGGTGAAAATGGAGGCGGTGCTTATGTTTTAGCCTTTTGTATAGCTATGATTTTTATAGGAATTCCTGTGATTTTGGTTGAAAATGTTATAGGAAGACGCAGAATGCTAAATTCAGTCGATGCTTTTGGCGGAAAAACAAGTGATGGGGTTAAAATATCCAATTCTTGGCAAGGTGTTGGCTACATGGGGCTTTTAGGTAGTTTTGGAATCATGGCTTATTATATGGTAATAGGTGGATGGGTTTTGGCTTATATTTTTAAAATCATCATAGGCGATTTTAACCTTTCAAGTCCCATTAATGCTCAATATACAAGCGAATTTTATAACTCAACCATAGAAAATAATCCTTTATTAATAGGAATTTTTACTACTATATTTGTGATAATTAACTGGATTATCTTAAAAAAAGGTGTGATTGATGGCATAGAAAAGTCAGTAAAATACCTTATGCCATTTTTATTTATCTGCCTTTTGGTTGTTGTTGCACGTAATTTAACTCTTGAAGGAGCAAGTGAGGGTGTGAAATTTTACCTTACTCCTGATCTTTCCAAAATCACTCCTAAATTGTTTATAGATGTTTTAGGACAAGTATTTTTTGCCCTATCTTTGGGTTTTGGCGTAATGATAACCTTATCATCTCACCTTAAGAAAAATGAGAATTTAATCAAAACTTCTGTTTATACAGGAATTTTAAATACCCTCATAGCAGTACTTGCTGGTTTTATGATTTTTCCAGCTTTATTTAGTGTAGGTTTAACCCCTGATAGTGGGCCATCTTTGGTTTTTAAAACCTTACCTGTTGCATTTTCACATATACCTTTTGGAAGTATAATTTGTGTGTTTTTCTTTTTGCTTTTAATCATCGCTGCACTTACCACAAGCTTGCCAATTTATCAAGTAATCATCAGTGTTTTGGAAGAAAAATTTAAACTAGCTAAAAATACTGCTATTAATCTAACACTTGGAAGTATTTTTGTCTTGGGAAATTTACCATGCATACTTACTTATGGCCCTTTAAAAGATATTACCATCATCAAAGGTAAAAACATTTTTGATAGTTTTGATTTTATTAGTGGAAATATATTCTTTGTTTTAACCGCATTTTTTTGTTGTATTTATGTAGGTTGGGTGCTTAAAAAAGATGCTATTTATGAACTTTCTAATCAAAATACTCTAAAAGGAAGTATTTTTAAACTATGGTATTACTATGTTAAGTTTATCATACCTTTGATTATCTTAGTGATTTTTTATTTTGGAATTTTTTAATTTATACTCATAACGCTTTAACATGCTTATATTTCCTTCAAGGCCTCCTTGATGGATATATAAGATTTTTCCACCAAATTGCTCTTTATGAGCTAATAAAGTTTTAAAACCCACCATATCATAAAGCAAATCAAACTCCACTCTACATTCTTTTTTTAGATCTTGATAAAGATCATAAAATTCCAAATAAGGCTTAGCAAAATGATATTTTTTAGGTGGATTTAGTATGGTTAAATTATTAAAATCATAATTTGGCTCTAAGCTTAAAATTTGCTCTTTTAAATACGCACTATCGCCTACGCAAGCACATGTAAAAACTTTAAATTTACTATGTTTAGCCAAAAAAGCCGCAGAAGTTCCTGTACCTGAGGGTAAAAAAATACTTACATTTTCATTCAACTGTTCACTAAGCTCTAAGGCTAGTTGTTGGTATCCAAATTCAGCTTCTTTTATAGCCACACCCTCTTCTATAAAAATATCATCATCTTTTTTTAAGGCTAAAGCTTGTAATCTTCTTGTAGGATAGTTTGTATTTTCTATCAACTCAATATTGTATTTTAATGCAAATTCTAAATTTCCATGGGGATTTTCTTTTAAAAAAGAACTCATTTTTTCACAAACAAAAATAAGTGAAAAATCATTTTCGTAACAAAACTTAGCTAAAGCAACTAAAGCATTACTTTGAGAAGAACCAAAAGAAATAAACCTTTGTCCTTTTTTAAATAAATGTTTGTTTTTTTCAAATAAGGCTAGTTTTCTAGCCTTATTTCCATTGATGTAACCTAATAAATCATCTCTTTTGAGTAAAAATTCAAAATTTTTGTATTTTAAAATATCAATTCTACTTGCTATCAAGGTATTTTTCAACCTTTTCTAAAGCATTATTTGTATTGATATTAAACTTAATCTCTATTCTACGGCTTGCTTCTTTATCTTCTTTACCATCTTTCATAATCACATCAGAATAAGACCTACCACTTGCCATTAAAAGTTTTTGCAATCTTGGATCTTTGTAAAATGAGTGTATAAAACTCATCACAGCATAAGCTCTTTTTTGTGATAAATCAAGATTATATATATAAGAACCTGCACTATCTGTATGACCTTCTATGACTATATTTTCTATGCTATTTAAGATATTTTCATCTTTTAAAATATTGTCAAAATACTGCGTTAAAATCGCTTTTAAATTTTCTTTTGCATGTGCTTTTAGAGTAAAAGAATTTGTATCAAAAAGCACTTCAGAAGGTAAAACTATCGCCCCTGTATTAGAATCTAAGGTAATGTTAGTATCAAATTTTGCTTGAAGATTTTTAATGGTATTTTCTTTGATTAAACCTAGTTCTTTGATTTTACTTTTTGCCTCATCAAAATTACGCTCTAATTCTTTGATTTCTTCATCTTTTTTGTTTAATCTCTCAAGTAAAGCAAAAATTTGTTGATCTTTTTCATCCAAACTTGAATTTAAATCTTGATTGAGTTTAGTAATGTTAGCCTCTAAAGCCTGTTTTTGCTTATTAACATCATCAAGCGTGCTTGAAGTATTATTTAATTTTTGGCTAAGATTTTTTAAAATATCTTCTTTTTGGTTTAATTCTTCTTTGTTCTCTCTTAAGCGCTCTTCTTGTTTTTGCAGATTTTCTTTTATGATTTGCAAATCACTTTGAGTTAAAACATACTTAACAACTATAGCTCCAATAAGCAAAATAAATATAAAAAGCAAGCCCGCCATTAAATCTGCATAAGCTATCCAAAAATTATTTTCTTCATTGTTAGAATTATTTTTTATCATCTATTTTTTCATCTTCTTTTTGATTTTCAAGCTTTGCAATAACTTGTGTAGTTTGCTCATCTAATTCTTTGCTTTCTTCTTTAAATTCTTGCATTAGTGAAATTTTTTCATCGATATTTTTTTCATCTTCATAAGCTTCTTTAAAAGTGTGCATACCTTCTATAATACTTGCCCTAAAGCCCTCGAAAAGTTTAGTTTGATTATCAAGCATAAGATTTTGATATTTTTCAATATTATTTGAAAAATTATTCACCTTTTCATCTAAAGCACTCACGCTTTTATCTAAATGCACAATCTTATCAGAACTCACATCCAAAAGTCTGTTGTATTGCTCTGAAATTCTTAAAGTTAAATCTTTTATATTTGAATTTAGCATATTTACCGCATTTGCAATCTCGCTGTAAGTTTTAACTATATCTTTTTGCTCTCTTTGGGTTTTAGACAAATCACTCATAGTTTGTTTTACATGCTCACTGCTTAATCTTACAGCTTTTTCCTCAGCATTTACAAGCTCTTGAAAAACTTTAAATTTTCTATCTATTGTATTATCTAATTCTTTAAAAAATTCCTCATTGCTCACATGCTCAAAAATCGTGCCTATTTTTTCAAAATGTTGCAAACTTTCTTGAAGATACTTTCTATCAATTTCTTCTTTAGACCAGAAAAAATCGCTTGTTGCATTTTTTTGACGATTAAGAAGTTTTTGGAATTTACTACTGCCGTATTTTTCAAAAAATATCCACCAAAGTGCTAAGAAAATTCCATAAATTGATACATAAAAGGCTGTTCCTACTCCATTTAATAAAACTGAAATTTCTTGTTCTAAACCTGCTGTGTCGCTTGAATTAAAATTTGGCATAGACATTGCTATACTTATAAAAGTTCCTAAAATACCAAGCATAGGAAAAATAGCTGCACCTACAGAAGCAAAATTTTCATTTCTTAAATCTTTCACATAAGCATAAGCAAAATCATCAAAACTAGCGTTTGACTTTGTTTCTTTACCTATAACTAAAAAATGCTTCATAATATAGCGTTTTAATATAAGTTTAAATTCATCTTTTTGTTGCTCAAAAATACTTGAAGCATAATCAGCACTGTGTCTAGCAAAGATCAAAGCCACCAAAAAGATAATCCCTATCATTACAACACTATGTAATTCTACTTTAAAATCAATCTTTCCAAAATATCCTAAAAGCACTAAAATATACAATATAGCAGGGATAAATATAATCTTTAAATAAGCAACAATTCCTGTACTACCTTTTCCCTCAGGCAATACAAGATCAGAAAAATCATCAGTTGTTTTAACTTCCATTTTATAAACCTTTGTTAATTTTGCTCTAAAAATTTGAAATCTTCACAGGAAAATCAACTAAGAGTTATAAAACTCTTAGTTTCTATCGATACAATTTAAATCACTAAAAGCACACTCTAAGCGTTTGATCATACTCTCTTCGCCCGCTCTAAGCCATACTCTTGGATCATAGTATTTTTTATTTGGCTTATCATCGCCTTCAGGATTGCCAATTTGTCCTTGCAAATAAGCTTTATTTTTAAGTTCATACTCTCTAACACCATCCCAAAAAGCCCATTGAGTATCTGTATCGATATTCATCTTAATCACACCATAGCTAAGTGCAGCTTTGATATCTTCTATATCACTACCACTGCCACCATGGAAAACAAAATTGATTGGTTTTTCGTTACCAAGATTGAATTTTTCTTTTACATAATTTTGAGAGTTTTTAAGAATTTCAGGTCTTAAAACCACATTTCCTGGTTTGTATACTCCATGTACATTACCAAAGCTAGCTGCAATTGAAAATCTATCACTAATTTTAGAAAGTCTCTCATAAGCTAGCGCTACATCTTCAGGCTGGGTGTATAATTTTGCATTATCGATATTAGTATTATCCACCCCATCTTCTTCACCACCCGTACATCCTAACTCAAGCTCTAAAGAAATTCCAAGTTCAGACATTTGTTTTAAATAATTTTCGCAAGTACTTAGATTACTTTCTAAATCTTCTTCACTTAAATCAATCATATGAGAGCTAAACAAAGGCTTGCCTGTTTCTTTTTTAAACTCAATATTTGCTTCAATCAAAGCATCAATCCAAGGAAGTAATTTTCTAGCAGCATGATCTGTGTGCAAAATCACCGGAACTCCATAAGCTTTTGCCATTAAATGTACATGTCTTGCACCACTTATAGCACCAAGCACATCAGCCTTTGGGCAAGCTTTCCCTGCTACAAATTTAGCTCCTCCATTTGAAAACTGAATAATCACAGGTGAATTAACTTTTTTAGCACTTTCTAAAACCGCATTAATAGAATTTGTCCCCACAACATTTACCGCAGGGATAGCAAATCCTTCTCTTTTTGCATGATTATATACGATATTTAGATCATCGCCACTTAAAACACCCGGCTTAACAAGATCTAATACACCCATTATTTGTATTCCACTTTTGCTTTTTGAAGAAGTTCTTGAGCTTTTTTATTCATAAGTTCTTTAAATTCTTCCATTTTGATATTGCTTTCAATACCTGCTTTTACTTCATTATAGCTCATAGTACTTTTTGCTCTAGCATCTTCTTTTAAGATAATATGATATCCAAAATCACTTTTTACAGGTGTTTTAGAAATAGTACCTTTTTTCATAGAAAAAGCTGCATCAGCAAATGGTTTTACCATAGTTGATTCAGCAAACCAACCAAGATCACCACCTTGAGCTGAAGAACCTTTGTCGATTGATTTTTCTTTTGCAAGTTGAGCAAATTTATCATTTAAAGCTTTTCCGCTTAGTTTACTAAGCTCAGCAATAATATCTTTAGCTTCTTTTTCGCTAGTCACCAAAATATGCTTAGCTTTCACTTGAGCTGGTTTAGTGAATTTATCTTTATTTGCCTCATAGAATTTTTTAGCTTTAGCATCATTATTTTTAATTGAATCAAAAATTTTCTTTTGGTAGATATTTACCAAAATAGCTTCTTTAGCACGCTCTAATTCTTCTTTATACGAAGGATCATTTTCTATTTTTTGAGCTTTAGCGTCTTTTAATACAAGTTGTTGAACGATATATTGATCAATAATTGCTTTTTTTTGCTCAGCTGGTAAATCAGTGATTTTAGCACCTCTTAACATAGGAGCAAAAAATTCATTCACTTCTGTATCGCTGATATTGTTTCCATCAAGGGTTGCAACCACCGCAGCATTTAAACTTAAACCTGTTAGCAAAGCCGCAGCAACTAAAGAAATTTTTTTCATTGTTTTTCCTTTTGAAATAGTTTTGTTGATTTTATTATATCTAAACTTTATTTAAAGCCGATTAACATACAATAAGTTTATGAAAAGAAATTTAGAAATTAAAAAATTATTTTTAGAGCATTTTGGACAAGCAAAAACAGAATTAGTTTTTAGTAATGCTTATGAACTTATAGTTTGTGTTATGCTTTCAGCTCAATGTACTGATAAAAGGGTTAATCTCATCACACCAGCTTTATTTGAAGCTTATCCTAGCGTACAAGATTTAGCTAAGGCAAACTTATCATCTTTGAAGCTTTTGATTAATTCTTGCTCATTTTATAATAATAAAGCACAAAATTTAATCAAAATGGCTCAAGCAGTTTGCGAGCAATTTAATGGTAAAATTCCTATGAATGAGCAAGATTTAAAAACTCTAGCAGGAGTAGGACAAAAAACTGCACATGTAGTAATGATAGAATGGTGCGGGGCTAATTGTATGGCTGTAGATACTCATGTATTTAGAGTTTCACACAGACTTAATCTTAGCAAAGCCAAAACCCCTGAAGAAACAGAAAAAGACTTAACTAAAATTTTTAAAGATAATCTAAACTATCTTCATCAAGCTATGGTGCTTTTTGGACGCTATACATGCAAGGCTAAAAATCCTTTATGTAAAGAGTGTTTTTTAAATCATTTATGTAAGAGCAAAGATAAAAAGTTAATCTAGCACTAAATTAGTGCTAGATGATTTTAATGAAAGAATGGTAGATATAAGAAAGCATTAATCACTAAAGCATTTACTATATCTATGAAAAATGCACCTACTAAAGGCACAATAATAAATGCCATATGGCTCATACCATAGTGATTTGTTACAGTTTGCATATTCACCATAGCTGTTGGAGTAGCACCTAAACCAAAACCACAATGTCCTGCTGCTAAAACTGCTGCATCATAGTCTTTTCCACATATTCTAAAGGTTACAAATATAGCAAAAGCAGCCATCATAGCAACTTGTACTACTAAAATTACTAGCATCGGTAGTGCAAGGGTTACTAGATCCCAAAGATTAATAGTCATTAGTGCTAAAGCTAAGAATAATGACAAGCTTACATTACCTAAAACTGATACTTCTCTATCAAATACATGGTGAATTTTTGTAGCTGATAAAACATTTCTTAGAACAACACCCACAAAAAGACAATACACAAAAGTTGGTAAAGTAAAACCTGTATTTGCTTTGATATAAGTAGATAAAGCATTACCTATTAATAAACATAAAGCAATCAATGCTAAAGACTCTATAAAAGAAGATGGAGTGATCAATCTTTCTTTTTCTGGAGATTGGAAATTTAAAATCGCATCTTTATCATCATTTTGTTTTGGAACTACTAATTTGTGTTTATGAACCAAATATCTCGCAACAGGCCCACCTATGATACCACCTGAAATAAGTCCAAAAGTCGCACAAGCAATCGCAACGGTAGTTGCACTAGAATACAAATAAGGTTCTTTAATAAATTCAGCCGCCCAAGCTGCACCTGTACCATGACCACCACTCATTGTAACAGAACCTGCTATAAGCCCCATAAGCGGATTTTGTCCCATGGCAGTTGCTACACCTATACCAACTATATTTTGCGCAAATAGTAAAGCTACAACTACAACTAAAAAAACTGCTAATTTTCTACCACCTTTTTTTAATGAAGCAAAATCAGCTAACAAACCAATACTTGAAAAGAATGCAAGCATTAACGGATCTTTCATAGATTCATCAAATTTAATGTCTAGCGAAAAAGAACTATGTAAGATTAAAAGAATAATCGCAGCTATTCCACCACCAACAACTGGCTCAGGGATATTATAATCACGAAGAAATTTTACCCTTTTAATGACAAAAACGCCCAAAAGCAATACTATAACCATAGTAACTAGCGTTGCATAAAAATCAAATTTCATACCTCTCCTTTGTTTGATTTACTTATCAATTGTAATCTAAATGACTTTAAAAACAACGCAAATAAACACTACTCTTTACTAAGATATTACAAAATGAAACATTTTTAAGTCTATTTTACTCTGAAATCAATACTATATTATGATACAAATTAATATTTTTAAGTAAAGACAGTTTCGCTCTACTAAGCTCTTGAAGTGAATTAATAAGCAAAGCATCCGCATCAAGATAATCTTTTAGCTCATTACGCCCTAATTCATATTTTTCAAAATATAATTGTGTAATTTTTGCTTGATTGGCATTGATATCTTTTACTAAATTTAACAAATCATTATAGTATTTATCATTTTCATAACAAAGTTTAAACTCATGAATAGCTCTTTGTAATGCATCTTTATACTCATATAAGCGTGCTTGGTATGCAAATTCAGAAATTTTTACATTTTGTCTTACTCTATAAAAGTCCAAAAATGGTAAGTCAATAACAACATTACCTCCTAAGATTAAAAATTTAAAACTCTCATCAAAATTTTTATCACTCCCATCTAAATTTCCCAATATTTTTATACTAGGCAAAATACTTTTTTGCACACTTGCATAATCCTTATAAGAAGCCATAAGTTGATTTAGTTTTGCTTGAACTTGTGGTCTATAAGCAAGCATTTTTAACTCTATATCAAAATTAATTTTTTGCAATGAAAAATCTTCAAGTGTATAATTTAGCATTTTATTAATCAAAAATCCATCATCTTTACCTAGTAAATCTTTTATATTTTTAAGTGTTAAGTCTTTATTTTGCAAATTTGTAATGATGTTTTGTTTAGTGTTTAATAAAGACTTTTTAATATTTAAAAGATCAATATATTCAACCTTACCATAATCAAATTTAGTAGTATAAATTTCTAGCATTTGCTCAAGATTTTTTAAATGATTGTTTAGCAAGTGATCTACATCATTAAAATAAATCAATTCAAAAATACTATTAATTGCCAAATTAATCGTATCAAGCTCTAAAGAGCGTAACTCATATTCGCTTGCTTTTGCTAAAAATTCAGAACTAGCAACTTGATCTGAAATTTTGCCATATATATCAAGCTCATAATTTAACACAATGCCATTTGAGAAATTATGTATTTCTGCGCCATTGTTTAAATTTTTTCTTATGTTTGCACCTAAATTTCCACTCAAAGTAGGATAAAGATCTAAATTTAAAAGCTTATATCTAGCTAAAGTGCTTAAAAAATTAACTCTTGCTACATTTAGATCTTTGTTATTGTCAATAATAGCTTTTAAGATATTATTTAAATCTTGATTATTATATTTTTCCCACCAAGCCTTGCTTGCATTAAAATCTTCAAAATATTCTTTTTTTATTTGATCTTGGAATACTTGTTCTAATTTTACTCCTACGCAAGCATTTAAAAAAAAGGCTATAAAAAATAATAAAAATATTCTCATCTCATTCCTTTGATAAAGCACTAATAGGATTTAAATTTGCTGCATTTTTTGCTGGGAAAAATCCAAAAACCACTCCGATTAAAACCGAACTTAAAAGCCCTAAAAATACTGAATTTAATGAAAGTATCATCGTAAAACCAAAATTTAAAGAATTAAATACTTCAATGATAATAAAAGAAAGCATTACTCCAAAAATAGCCCCTAAGGAACAAATCAACACAGCTTCAATTAAAAACTGCATTAAAATATCTTCTTTTCTAGCTCCAATAGCCATTCTAACTCCAATTTCCCTTGTACGTTCACTTACTGAAACAAGCATGATATTCATCACACCAATACCACCTACTATCAAAGATACCACCGCAATAGAAGAAATAAGTAAAGTCAAAGTAGCAGTATTTTCCTCAATAGCATTTTTAATTGCATCAGAATTTATAGTGAAAAAATCTTTTTTTCCGCGTTTAATCTCTAAAATTTTTACCATAGCCTCTTCAGCTAAAGCAGGATTTACCTCATCTTTTACCTTAGTTACTATAGCTCTTATTTGCTTATCTCCTGTGATTTTATTCATCAAAGTAGAATAAGGAGTATAAATTTTAATGGTATTTTCATCAGCTCTAAAGCCTTTATTATCTCTTTCTTTTTTTAAAACACCAACTATGGTTAAAGGCTGTTTGTTAAAAATCACACTTTTACCTAAAACATCTTTAGCACTGATATTATCAAATAAAATTCTCAAAGCATTTTCATCTATAATGCAAATATTAGTATTATCTTTTATATCCTCATTATTAATAAACCTACCATCCACCATCACAAAACCTCTAAGTCTTAGATGATTTGGTCCTACTCCATAAATTCTAGCTTGTAAAGAATTATTCTTATAAGTTACTACCCCTATTTTACCCACATCTGCTTCTACTGCTTCTAAATAAGGCAAAGAACTTAAGGTTTTTAAATCACTTAAATTAAGCCTTGTTCTACCCGATCGAATATCCCCCAAGCCACGCCCTGAAACAACTTCTATGGTATTAGTCCCAATAGAGCTAATAGAAGCAAGTATATTTTGTTGGGCTCCAAGTCCTAAAGCAACCACGCAAACTACTGAAGCTATACCTATGATAATACCAAGCATAGTAAGCAAAGAGCGTAGCTTGTGTGCTACAATGGAAGTTATGGACATTTTTAAACTTTCAAAAAGCTGATTTTTAAGCAAATTAAAGCTTTTTTTCTCTTTTGGTATTAACTTAGCTTTTATTTCGTCTGCTTTTTTTGCACCATTATCGCTTATAATCTTACCATCTTTAATTTCTATAACTCTTTTTGCTCTAGCAGCTATTTCTCTATCATGAGTGACTAAAACTACAGTGTGTCCTTGATCGTTTAGTTTATTTAAAATTTCTAAAACTATCTTACCGCTTTTAGAATCAAGCGCACCCGTTGGCTCATCTGCTAAAATAAGCTCACCACCATTCATCAAAGCTCTTGCTATGGAAACTCTTTGCTGTTGCCCACCACTTAGTTCATTTGGCTTTGAAAGTTCTTTATGATCAAGCTCTAAAAAAGAAAGTAATTCTTTAGCCTTTTGCGATCTTTCATGTTTGTTTTTACCTGCATAAACAGCAGGTAAGGCTACATTATCTTTAGCATTTAAAAGACTAAGCAAATTATATCTTTGGAAAATAAAACCAATTTTTTCGCGTCTAATTCTTGCTTTTTCATCTTTACTTAAATTTGTAACTTCATATGCATCTAAAAAGTATTTTCCACTACTTGGCTCATCAAGTGTGCCTATAATATTTAAAAGAGAGGTTTTACCACTTCCTGATTGTCCTATAATGGCTACAAATTCCCCTTTTTGAATATAAAGATTAATATTTTCTAAAATAGTTGTATTATTAATCTTTTTTTGTATATTTTCTAAACATATCATTTTTTATTTTTACCTATGATAATTAAATCACCCTCATTAATACCATCTAAAATTTGAGTATTTAAACTATCTTTGATACCTAATTTAACAGGTGTTTTTACACTTATATTATTAGCTTTTAAAATTTCTACATAATAACCACTTGCATCGCTTTTTATAGCTAAAGTTGGTATAACTAAGGTATTATTTTCTGTTTTAATGGCAATTTCATTTTCTGTGCTCATACCTATGCGTAAAAAATTATTATCATTTTTTACAAAAACCCTTGCATAATAATACACAGCGCTAGTGCCAGTACTTGAGTTTGAGTTTAAATTTGTATTACTTGTTGCATCGCTTATGGTAGTATTTGCTGGATCTATGCTTGAAATAGTTGCTTCGTATTTTTTATCAGGTTCATTTAAAATGCTAAATTTAACTTTTTTTCCAACACTGATTTTATTAATATCAGCTTCAGCTATTTGCATACGAATTTCCATTTCACTTAAATCAGCCAAACGCACTATACTTGGTGTATTTTGGTTTGCATTTACAGTTTGTCCTTCTTCAACTGCTACATTAATAATCTCACCCTTACTAGGTGCGGTTATAGTAGTATAAGCTAAATCTTTTTGAGCATTTTTTAAAGAAATTTCAAGTTGAGTAGTTTGAGCTTTTAAATCAGCCACATTTGCCCTTAGGGCATAAAAAGTATTTTTAAGATTTTCAAGATTTTCTAAGGAAGTAGCCTTTTTAGTATAAAGCTTTTGCTCTCTTTGGTATTGTTTAGTAGCTATATCAAGAGCGATTTTTTTACTTTCTAAATTTGCCTTTGCACTTTCAAGCTGAGCTTTGGTAATATCTAAATCATTTTGTTGCTTATCTTTATCAATTTGTGTGATTAAATCACCCTCATTAACATGATCACCTAATTTTACATAAAGTTTAGTAATTTGCCCACTAACTTGTGCACCAACATCAACTTGGGTTTTTGCATAAACTTCGCCAATTGCTTCTATACTTTGAGTGATGTCTTGTTTTTTAACCTCATAAGTTAGATAATTATATTCTTCCTTATTTGCAAAAAAGAAAAAATACACCCCTATAATGAGTATAATCAAAAATATGCTTAAATAAATTATTTTTTTCATTTTAATCCTTTAAAAATCATATAATAAAACATTTGTATGAAGCAAAAATAAAATTGTAACAATAAAATATAATTTTAACAATTTTAAAGCTTATAAGATATAAGATAAATCAAAAAAAGGAAAAATAATGCAAGATTATTTAAATTTAATGCAAAATCGATCTTCTATTAGAGCTTATACTCAAGAAAAAATTTCTAAAGAGAATTTAGAATATATCTTAGAATGCGCTAGATTATCTCCTAGCTCCTTAGGACTTGAACCTTGGAAATTCTTAGTTTTTCAAAAAGATGAACATAAAAAAGAAATTGCTAAAATAGCTAATAATCAAAGCCATGTAGCAAATTGCGCTGCTATTATAGTTGTAATCTCAAGGGCTGATTTTAAAGATTATTTTGAAGAAAAACTAAAAAAGAGAGGTTTAAGCCAAGAAGAATTAAACAAACGCTTGCAAACTTATAAGCCATTTTTAGACGCAATGGATTTAGAACAAAGTTTTATTTATGCTAAAGAACAAAGCTATCTTGCTATTGCAAATATTATCAATGCTGCTTATAGTTTAAATTTAGGCTCATGCATTATCGGTGGCTTTGATAAAGATAAAATCAATCAATATTTAAATTTAGACACTACCAAGCAAAGAGTATCCATGCTCATTACTTTAGGACATACCCAAGAAAATACTAGCGTAGAAAAAGCTCGTTTTGCATTTAATGAAGTGGTAGAATTTAAAGATTAATCAAATATCAAAACTCCATTTAAATTTTATATAATAAAATAATATTTTTAAAATAAAATGGAGTTTTAAATGCAAGGAAATTTCTTAAAGATTTTTGGCGTATTGCCATTTTTAGCAGTGGCTTTTATTAATGCTTTTGTGGATTTAGGACACAAAATCATTATACAAAATACCATTTATAAATTTTATGAAGATAGCACCCAACTTTTTTTAACTGCTATTGTTAATGCTTTGATGCTTTTGCCTTTTATTCTTATGCTTTCGCCTTCTGGATTTTTAGCAGATAAATTTCCTAAAAATAAAATCATGAAAATATCTGCATTATTTTCGGTAATATTAACTTGTATTATTTGTTTGTGTTATTATCTTGGAGCATTTTGGCTTGCTTTTGTAATGACTTTTATCATGGGAGTACAATCTGCCTTATACTCTCCTGCAAAATATGGCTTTATAAAAGAATTAGTAGGAAAAGAGCTTTTAGCTATGGGAAATGGAGCTGTCAATGCAGTAAGCATTGTGGCTATTTTAGCCGGTATGGCAGTATTTTCTCTAAGCTTTGAAATGCTTTTTGAGCCAAATTTTAACACTCCTTCAGATATTTTAACACAAATTGCACCTTTGGGTTTTGTATTAATAGCTTTTGCTTTATTAGAACTTTTTTTAGCTTATAAGCTTCCTAGCTTAAAAGAAGAAGATAAAAATTTAAGCTTTGATAAAAAACAATATTTCCAAGGAAAGCTTTTAGCCTCTAATTTAAAAACAATATTTTCTCATAAAATCATTTGGCTTTGTATTGTAGGAATTTCACTTTTTTGGGCCATATCACAACTTTATTTAGTGAGTTTTCCTGTATATGCAAAAAATGATCTTTTTATAGAAAATACCTTTTATGTACAATGCTCTTTAGCTTTTTCCGGTATAGGAGTAATTATAGGATCGCTTATTAGTGGTAAGTTTTCTAAAAATTACATCGAATTAGGCCTTATACCACTAGGCGCTTTAGGGATTTTTCTAATGAGCATTTTAATGCCATTTTTAGAAAACTTACTAAGTTATAGTGTAGTGTTTTTTATTTTTGGTTTAAGCGGGGCATTTTTTATCATACCTTTAAATTCTCTCATACAATTTCATGCAAAAGAAAATGAATTAGGAAAAGTCTTAGCAGGAAATAATTTCATACAAAATATTTTTATGTTAGGCTTTTTAGCACTAGCTACTTTTGCTGCTTATGCTAAAATTGAAGTGATAAATTTGTTTTATTTTATCATCGCTGTAGCATTTTTTGGAAGCATTTATGTACTAGGTAAATTACCTTTTTCTTTAGTGCGTTTATTAATGAGTATAGCGTTTTTTCAACGCTACCGTTTATTGGTAGAAGGTTTTGAGAATATTCCTGAAAAAAGTGGAGCGTTATTACTTGGCAATCATATATCTTTTATAGATTGGGCTATTGTGCAAATGGCTATACCAAGAAAAATTTATTTTGTTATGGAAAAAAGCATTTATTCTAAGTGGTATATTAGAATTTTTCTTGATAAATTTGGAGTTATTCCTGTTTCAAGTGCTTCTAGTAAATCAAGCTTAGAGCTTATTGCTATGCATATTAAAAATGGAAATTTAGTTTGTCTTTTCCCAGAAGGAGTACTTTCACGTCATGGACAACTTAATGAATTTAAAGGCGGATTTGAGTTAGTTTGCTCAAAATTAGAAGAACAAGATGGGGTGATTTTGCCTTTTTATATTAGAGGACTTTGGGGAAGTGCTTTTTCAAGAAGTGATGAAGAATTTTCAGCAAGAAACCGCAAAATAAGCAAAAGAAAAATCGCTATTGCTTTTGGAAAAAGCTTGCCAATACACACTAAAAAAGAAGTGGTTAAAGCAAAAGTTTTTGAACTTTCTTTTATTGCTTGGAAATCTCAATGTGAAAGTATGCATACTATAGCCAGAGCTTGGATAGATAGCGCTAAAAGAAATTTAAGTCAAATAGCTATTGTTGATCCTTTAATAGGTGGTATTACCTATAGAAAAATGCTTGCTTTAAGTTTAGTTTTTAGCTCTTTCATAAAAAATATATCGCATGAGCTAAATATACAACCTACCCAAGGAAGCTATGCTCCAAAAGAAGAATGTGTGGGAATTTTACTCCCTGCTTCTATGGCTAGTTCTCTTTGCAATCTAGCTGTATTGCTTGCAAATAAAATCGTAGTAAATTTAAACTTCACAGCAGGTGTAAAAGCAATTAATCAAGCCATTCAAAGCTCTCAAATTCAACAAATTTATACTTCTAGAAAATTTATGGAAAAATTAGAAAATAAAGGTATAAAACTAGAATTTGAAGAGCATGTTAGAATCATTTTTATGGAAGATATTATCGCAAGCTTTAAAAAACAAAAACTCAAAATCTTTTCTATGCTTGCTTTGGTAAGTATCTTACCTACTTGTTTAATAAAAGCATTATTTGCACCTAATAAACAAAACCTTGCCATAGCTGCTATATTATTTAGTAGTGGTAGCGAGGGAACACCAAAAGGAGTAATGCTAAATAATCGTAATATTTTAAGCAATATAGCTCAAATTTCAGATGTATTATGTGCAAAAAATGAAGATGTTGTCTTATCTTCTTTGCCACCTTTTCATGCTTTTGGATTAACTGTAACTACTTTTATGCCTTTATTAGAAGGGATTAAAAGCATAACACATGCTGATCCAACAGATGCACTAGGTGTAGCAAAAGCTATAGTAAAAAATAATGTTAGCATTATGTGTGTTACTTCAACTTTTCTAGGTATTTATGCAAGAAATAAAAAACTTGATGCGATTATGTTTGAAAGCTTAAGGATTATCGTCTCAGGTGCTGAAAAACTCAAAAGTGAAGTAAGAAGCGCCTTTGAAATGAAATTTAAAAAACCTATTTTTGAAGGTTATGGAGCTACTGAAACCACTCCGGTTGCAAGTGTAAATTTACCGAATAAATTTGATCCTGATTATTGGATTTTACACCGTGCAAATAAAGAAGGTAGTGTAGGTATGCCTTTACCAGGAAGTGCTATACGCATAGTAGATCCATCTACTTATGAAAGTTTAAATCATGGAGAAGATGGATTAATACTCATTGGTGGCCATCAGGTTATGGTAGGTTATTTAAACAATAAAGAAAAAACCGGTGAAGTTATCAAAGAAATCGATGGCATACGCTGGTATAATACCGGCGATAAAGGTCATGTAGATGAGGATGGCTTTTTATATATAGTAGATCGTTATTCTCGTTTTGCAAAAATTGGTGGTGAGATGATATCTTTAGGAGCTTTAGAAGAAGAAATTGCTAAATTTATCAATACAGATATAGTAAAATTTTGCGCAGTGGCACTAGATGATAATAAAAAAGGTGAAATGGTATGCTTATTAGTAGAATGTCAAGAGCAAGATTTTGAAGGAATTTGTGAAGCGATTAAAAACTCTACTATGCCTGCTATTTTTAAACCAAGTAGATATTTTAAAGTAGAACAAATTCCACTTTTAGGTTCTGGCAAAGTGGATTTAAAAGGTGCTAAAGATTTAGCTAAAATCTTGCAAGAAAATTAATCCCCAAAGTAAATTTTACTTTGGGAAATTTTACAAACTATTTCTTTTAGTTTTATAATCATATTTTTTATCAAAAACAAGTTTATCGTTTTCTTTGACTGCTATTTTTCCCTTAATATAAAAATACTCCAAATCACTAGTTTGTGTTAAGATTATATCAGCCTCCATCATACAACCCTCACGTCCTATTTGCATTGTTTGAGTAATGGTATATTGCGCGCTTAATGGGTTTTCATTTTGAAGTTTTAATTCTCTTTTTAAATTATGCTTTACTAAAACATCAACCTCATCAAACCTATAAACACCTTCTCCAAAAACTCCGCCAACACCATCTGTAATACAAGTCCAAGTATCGTTTAAAATATCATAAGAAATGCTTCTATCTACCCTACCTTCTTCTAAAAGTGTTATTGGAGTTAAAGGAGCACTTTGTGCTTGCATATTGATTTTATTACTATTTTGTCCATTAAAACATGGCAAATTAAATTCACACTCATTTAAATCCAAAGTCAAGGTTGAAATTTTTGGCATAGGCCAAAACATAGGCCAAAAAGAATTTGCTAATGATAATCTTATCTTAGAACCCTTGCCAAATCTATATCCACAAGCATCAAGTTTGATTTGCTTTTGGATAAATTCATCTTTTTTTAAAGGTATAAATTGCTCTTTATCATCACTTAATGCAAGATTGATCACTCCATAACTTACTCTTTTTACAAAACCATCAGCTCTAACTTCACTAAGCTGAGCAAAGAGCATAGCTTTTCCTTGATCACTTGCAATTTTTACATTTAAAACCGGAAAACCCAAAATATCTAAATCTTGTTCTAAAAAATCACTTTCAAAAACAACTGCCATCCCATCATCCAACCTTTGATCACTAGGACTTTCTCCTAAAACACCAGCCCCCATCCACTCTCCGGATAAAAGCCCATGATTTAATGGAGTGTTAATTTTGATAAATTCACTTGATTTTTTGCATGTTAGTTTATACGGATTTAAATAGTATTTTTTATAGCTAATATCATTTTTAAAATCATTTAAAGCAACAAAACGACCTTCTACTTTCTCTGTTTTTGAATTTGGCTTAGAGCTATTTTCAATATATGCTTGTATCATAGGAGCTTCAAGCACATCGTTTTCTTCATTTTTAAGCCATTTATCCCACCATTTAAGTGCTTCTTGCAAAAAACCCATTGCAGGCAAAGGAGATCCATCATGAGGATAAACATGAGCCCAAGGACCAACAATAGCTTTTTTTGGAACTTTCAAAGCATTCATTAGAGTAAAAACAGGATTAGTATAAGAATCAGCCCACCCATCTAATGCAAAAACAGGAACTTGTATATCATCATAATTTTCTCCAACAGATCCATGCTTCCAATAATCATCTTTTAAAGTATGCTCAAGCCACAATGCGGGCCATAAAGGCATATTCTCAAGCCTATTGAGCCATTTATTTCTACCATTTGAATCAATTTTTGGATCAACAAAGCGCGATTGATATGCAAGCATAATATTACCCCACCAAAAATTATCATTAAGTAAACATCCACCTTTATAATGAATATCCTCATTAAACCTATCATCAGTAAAACCTACTACTATAATTGCTTTTAAATTTTTAGGTCTTCTTGCTGCAACTTGTAAAGAATTAAAGCCACCCCAAGATTTACCCATCATACCAATATTCCCATCACACCATTCTTGCTTTGCAATCCACTCAATGACTTCTAAGGCATCATCTTGTTCTTGTTTTAAATATTCATCTTCTAATAAACCATCAGATTCCCCACTTCCTCTAATATCAACCCTAACAACCGCATAGCCATTACCACTAAAATATCCGTGCATAGGCTCATCTCTGCCCCTTGTTCCATCATTTTTTCTATAAGGAATGTATTCTAAATATAGCAGGAACTTTTTCTTTAACCTGAGGAAGCCAAATTCGTGATGAAAGCTTAGTGCCATCTTTTAAAACTATCCATTCATTTTCTATTACTCTAACCTTGTTTTTAAAGTTAAAAACAATTTCCTTCATTTCATCTCCTTTTTATTGTATTTTTTAATCCAAATCAAACAAAACATTACACCCAAAATAGCCATAGCTATCATAATAGTAAAATATATATGAAAACCTTTTACACCTGGATATCTATCCAATAAATCTCCAGCAAGCAAAGGTGCAAAAACCTCAGGTAAATATCCAAAAGTAGATACAATACCTATGGCCATACCTGCCAAATGAATAGGAATTTTTCCCTCACTAAGTAAAGAATAATAAATTCCAAAATTAGAATACATAGCTACATAAATTACCACACAAGCAGAAGTTAAAACGCTCATTTGCAAAAATCCATTTAATTTTGAACTAAGCATTAAAAAAATAACACCAATTCCCATTAAAATAAAGCCTATCATCATTATTTTAGCCTTTCCATATCCATCTGCTATAAACCCACCTACCACAGAAGAAACAGGACGAATGTATTGAGCTAATACTGTTAAAATAGCTGCAAAAACAGCAGAAGCTCCTATCACATTACTTGCATAAGGAGTAAAATAATAAAAGCTCATATTAAAAAAATAGGTACAAAAAGTAATAGCAACCACAAGCCAAAGAGCAGAATTTTTCAAAAGAAAAACTAAATCTTTGATTTTAATCTTCTCGCTTTGTTCATTAACCTCATCTTTTAAAAGAAAAAATAATAAAACAGCGCTTGCAATAGGAGCTATAGAATAAAAAATAATAACCATTTCTATACCTTGTGCGGCTAAAGCTTTTGTTTGAAAATATCCAAAAATACTTGTAGCTATAGCCAAATGTGCAGCACCAACAACACCTCTACCACCTTCAAAAATTCCATAAGCTTTTGCTTGCTCTTTAGAATTTGCCAAACTTCTTACTATTTTCATCAAAGAAGGCCAAAAAGTTAATAATGAAGTAATCCCCCAAATTCCATAAATAATCAAAAGTGCATTTAAAGAAGTAAAATATAAATGCAACAAACCACCAAGTCCTGTAGCAATTAAAGAAAAAATCAATAATTTTTTTGGCGCAAAACGATCTGCTAAATATCCTCCTAAGGCATAAGAAAACAAACCAAGTAAGCCATAAGCACTACCCAAAAGGCCCATTTCAAAATTATTTAAATGATAAAGACTCATATAATCATCATAATAATATTTTCTAAAATAAGGCAAACCATAAATAATAGATCCACAAAAAGATAATAACAATAATGTAAAAAAATTATTTTTTAAACTTTGTTCTTTATTTTCATACATTAAAAACCTCCTTTTTTATACTATATATGATTTTTTTATTTTTTAATCTAAATATAGATAATTTTGCATAAAAATTTTAAATTGATATATTTTTTTACACACTTAAGATAATTTTTAAAAAATTTTTTTAATTAAATGAGTTGCAATAAAAACAAAAACTCTACAAAAAATTAAAATTATCTATAAATTTTTATATTTCATTATCATTTTTTTGATACATTTACACATTAAAATACTAAAAAAGGGAAATAATGAAAATTTTTGATATGGTAGTTATTGGTGCTGGCCCTGCAGGTATTGCAGCGGGAGTAGAAGCTAAAATAAAAAATAAAGAAGTTATTGTTTTAGAAAAAGCTGATGCGATTTGTCAAACCTTAGTAAAATTTTACAAAGAAGGCAAAAGAGTAGATAAAGCTTATAAAGGTTGTGATAGCACAAATCACGGGCATATAAATTTTGAAGATGGAACTAGAGAAAGTACGATAGAAACTTTCCAAAATGCTATCAAAGAGTATAATCTTGAAGTAAAGCTTTCTAGTGAAGTTGAAAGTGTTAAAAAAGATGGAGAAAATTTCATCGTTAGCACCGCAAATGAAAATTATATTTGCAAAAATGCAGTTATTGCCATAGGTAGAATGGGTAAACCAAATAAACCAAGCTATACTTTACCTATAACTTTAACAAAAATCATTAATTTTAATGCAAATTCAGCAAGCCAAGGTGAAAAAATCT
This sequence comes from Campylobacter sp. IFREMER_LSEM_CL2256, assembly GCF_025771645.1. Classification (NCBI taxonomy): domain Bacteria; kingdom Pseudomonadati; phylum Campylobacterota; class Epsilonproteobacteria; order Campylobacterales; family Campylobacteraceae; genus Campylobacter; species Campylobacter sp. IFREMER_LSEM_CL2256. The sequence continues at coordinate 137,364 of NZ_JAKMQQ010000001.1, read as the reverse complement.
TAGTTGTAGGTGGTGGAAATTCAGCAGCAGAATACGCTATAGATTTAGCTAAAAATAATGATGTGACGCTTTGCTATAGAAGAGAAACTTTCTCAAGATTAAACGATATTAATCTAGAAGATATTCAAAAAGCTTTTGAACAAGGCAGTGTAAAAGCAAAACTTGGCATAGATATAACTAGCATTGAAGATGAAAGCGGTAAAGCTAAAGTAAATTTTACTAATGACACAAATGAAATTTATGATCGTATCATTTATGCTATTGGTGGTTCAACTCCACTTGATTTCTTACAAAAATGCTCTATAGAAGTTGATGAAAAAGGTGTGCCAAGCTTTGATGAAAATAAAGAAAGCAATGTAAAAGGATTATTCGTAGCAGGCGATATAGCGAGTAAAAACGGAGCTTCTATTGTAGTGGGTTTAAATGATTCATTTAAAATCTGCGATCATCTTTATAAATGCTAAAACTCTTTCAATACTCAAAAGGCTATCGCTATAATAATGATAGCCTTTTGCTTTTTGACTTTTTATCTAAATATAATTTAAAAGGAAATATCCTTGATATAGGATGTGGTTGTGGAATTTTAGGACTTTTAATAAAGCAAAGATTTCCAAATTCAAAAGTTTATCTACTAGATATCCAAGAGCAAAATATCAAACTAAGCTATAAAAATGCCAAAGAAAATAAACTTGAAATTCAAGGCATTTGTGAAGACTTTTTAAACTATAAAAGTGATATAAAATTTGATTTTTTAATATCTAATCCTCCATTTTATAAAAAAAATACACAAAAAAGCCAAGATTTGCATTTATGTATATCAAGATATCAAGAATTTATGCCACTTGAGAAGATGCTTACTAAAATAAATACTTTAATCAAGCCAAATGGTAGTTTTTTTATGTGTTATGAGGCAAGTTTTTTAGATGAAATTTGTGCTTATTTAAAACATTTTAAATTAAAACTAGTTTCACTTCAATGTGTTCATACTAATGCACAAACTAACGCAAGACTTGTTTTAATGCATATTAAAAAAAATAGCAAAAGTCCATGCGCTATAATGCCTACACTTTTTATGTATGAAAATGATGTTTTAAATCCAAAAATTAGTGAAATTTATAAAAATACAGGAACTATAAGCTATGATGTGTGAAAAAGGTTTTGATTATTCTTTTGATGAAAGTGCTTGTGAAAAATGTGGTGGGAAGTGTTGCACTGGAGAAAGTGGGTATATCTATGCTAGCAAAGAAGAACTAGAAGCTATTGCTAGTTTTTTAAATTTAAACTTTGAAGCCTTTAAAGAACAATACCTCATCAAAGTTGGATTTAAATATAGCTTTAAAGAAGCAAAGTATGAAAATGGCTACCGTTGTATTTTTTTTGATACAATGTATAAAAAATGTTTAATTTACAAGCATAGACCAAAACAATGTAGAACTTTTCCATTTTGGGAGTATTTTAAAACACACAAAGAGGAGTTAAAAAAAGAATGTATAGGGGTTTGCTTTCACTAATTATCGTTTTTATCCTAACAAGCCTTGCTTTAGCTAAAGGTGAAGATAAAATCCTACAAGCACTTATTTATGAAGAGCATGGGCAATTTCAAAAAGCATGTGATATTTATACAAATTTATTTCATGAAAATAATGAAAGTATATATTTGCAAAAGGCTTTACTTTTAGCCTTAAGTGCTAATTTAAAACAAAAAGATGAGCTTTTAAAAGCTTCTAAAGACTTTTTAGAACACACAACTATTGCAAGATTAAATGCTTTATATTTTTTTGAAATAGGAGATTATAAACAAGCTGAAGCTATACTTTATAAACTCATTAAAGAAGAACAAGATTATAGAAATTATGAAATACTAGGCGATATTTTTGCCAAAAAAGCTTTATATACTAAAGCTTTAGAGCAATACAATCTTGCTTATAAGCTTTTTGAGCATGAAAATTTATTACTTAAAATAGTTGAAATTAATATCAAAAATAAAAATATCAACCAAGCTAAAAAGGCCTTAGAAGAATTTGTAAAAAGTTCACAATGCACCCTTAAAACATGCACCCTACTTTTAAAAATTTATCAAGAGCAAAAAGATCACAAAGCAAGTATCCAAACCCTTGAAAAGCTATATAAACTCAACAATGATATTAAATACATCTACGCTATGATAGAATTACTAGCACAAGAAAAAAATTATACTCAGGCTCTAAATTTAACCCAAAAATACAACATTGATCCCGATACTAAAATTTTCTTATATACACAAACAAAAGATTATAAAAAAGCCTATGAAATAGCTTTAAAACATTATGAACTTAGTAAAGATAAAAAATATCTTTCTATGGCAGGTGTTTTAGAATTTGAAATTCATATGGATCCTAAAAGTAAAAAAGTCACGGATCCAAAAATTCTAGCTTCTATCATGAAAAAATTTGAACAAAGCGTAGATGTGCGCAGTGATGCTTTATATCAAAACTACTATGGCTATGCCTTGATTGAATATGATATTGATATAGCCAAAGGTATAGAGCTAGTAGGCTGGGCGCTTGAACAAGAACCACAAAATCTTTACTATCTTGATTCTTTGGCTTGGGGGTATTATAAACTTAAAGATTGCAAAAAGGCTTATGAAATTTTGCAAAAAACACTGCATGATAAAGAATTTTCAAGCTCAGATGAAAGCAAAGAGCATTTAAAGGCCATCGAAAAATGTTTAAAACAATAGATTTAAAAAATCATTTTTCAAAAACACAAAAAATTCTTGAAAGTAAAAAAGAAATTTTTCCTTATGATATGTTAGGCAGAAGTCTAGCTTCTAATGCCTTTTATCCTAAAGATATTTACACACTTTTACTTGAAGGAAAACTTTCACATTTTTTATATTCTAAAGATTTAAATTTTGATCATGAAAATTTTGATGCCATCATCTTACCAACAAGCCCTTTGCTTAATCAAGACATACAAAATTTAAGTCTTTTTAGACGCTATCATGAAAAACCTATTGTACAATTTGATTTTATTTTTGATGAATATCAAATTTTAGAAAGCTTAATATATGGGGCTGATGCATTTATTGTATTTCCTAAAATGCTAAAAACTATGCAACTAAAAAAACTTTATAATTTTGCAATACATCTTGGCTTAGAGGCCATTTTTTACCTTGAAAGCAAAAGTGATCTTAATAATGCTATTTTAGCTGGAGCTAGAATTTTTTTATTAGAAGATGAAAAGCTATTATCTTTGATACCAAAAAATAAAGCTCTTATAAGTAAAAATATTAAAAATCTACATGCTTGCATAAAGGAGAGTTGATGGAGTATTTATACGCACCTTGGAGGGATGTTTATTTTAACAATAAAGATAAAAATTTTTGCCCTTTTTGTCATTGCAAGTATGAACTTAATGAAGATGAAAAACTTGGGGTAATTTTTAGAGCTAAAGAATGTTTTGGCATTATGAATAAGTACCCTTATAGTCCAGGTCATTTTATGATTATCCCTTATGAGCATTTAGAAAATATAGAAGATTTAAGTGATGATACATGGCTAGAAATTAGCCATTTTGTGCGTATTGGAGTTAAAATTTTAAAAGAAAACTTTCACGCTAAGGGTGTTAATATAGGTATGAATTTAGGCAGCGCAGCAGGAGCTGGCATAGCACCACATTGTCATTATCATTTAATCCCAAGATGGCAAGGCGATACAAATTTTATCACCACCATAGGACAAACTAGAGTTTGCGGGAGCGATTTGAAAAAAGTTTATACCACCTTATGTAAAGCTTTTAAAGACTATGTATAAAGAAGTTGATTTTGAAAATTTTTTAAAATTTAATTTTAATCTTTTAATTGACGCAAGAAGCCCTAAAGAATACAAACTTGCTCATATAAAATCCGCGCAAAATTACTACGCACTCAATGATAATGAATTTGAAGAAATAGGCACACTTTATAAGAAAAACAAAGGCTTAGCTAAAGCAAAAGGCGCAAGTTATATTTGTAAAAATATGAGTGAGCATATTAATAAAATTTATCAAAATTATAAAATAGGCTCTTTGGTGGGAATTTATTGCGCAAGAGGTGGTAAAAGATCAAAAGCTATTGCTTTAATCTTAGCTGAACTTGGTTATAGAGTTGCAAGATTAGAAGGTGGATATAAAGCTTATAGAAGTTATGTGAGTGAGTTTTTTAGAAAAGATTTAAATATTGAGTTTTTATGCCTTTGTGGTAATACAGCAAGTGGCAAAAGTGATTTAATCCAAACTTTAGACAATGCTTTAGATTTAGAAAAACTAGCCAATCACCAAGGATCAAGTTTTGGTAAAATTTATGGAGAACAACCAAGCCAAAAAGCCTTTGAAGATGAATTGTTTTATTTTTTAAAAGATTATACTTATAAAACTTGTTTTATAGAAGCTGAAAGCAGACAAATTGGAAATTTAACTATCCCACTAAATTTATACAATAGCATGCAAAAAGCTAAGAAAATTTGGTGTGAGTGTGATATGAATTTACGTGTTCAAAGAGTTTTAAAAAACTACACTCCAATGGATAAAAAAGTATTTTATCAATGTGTTGAAAAAATATCACCTTATATCAGCAAGGATTTTAAATTAAGACTTTGTCAAAATTATGAAGAAAATAATTTAGAACTTTGTGTAAAAATGCTTTTTGAATATTATGATAAAGTATATAAAAAACCTTCAAAAATTGATTATTTTATCAATAGTTCTAATTTAGATGAAGCTAAAAAACATCTTATGAGTTTAAACTCATAAGATTGTATTTACAAAGATAATAAAAATAATACTTGAAAGAATTCCAGCAACTGGTAAGGTAATCACCCATGCTAAACCAATAGGTTTCATCATAGCCCATTTAGCATCTTTATTAAATACCCCTATACCTAAAATAGCACCGATTAAAATATGGGTTGAGCTAACTGGAATTCCAAGTTGGGTAGCTAAAAGTATAACAATACTTGCGCCAAGTTCAGCACTAAAGCCTGTTGTTGGTTTAATTTCAGCAAGTTTTGAACCCACAGTTTGAATAACTTCTTTACCCAAAAACCAAAGTCCAATAACCAAAGCTATACCAAACATAAGCATTACAGCAAAAGGTACTGGCGAGCTAGGATTAATGGTGTTATTTTTAAGTACATCTAAAATAGCAGCAAATGGTCCAAGAGCATTAGCTATATCATTAGCTCCATGTGAAAAAGCAAAACTTGAAGCAGTAAAAATTTGAAACCACGAAAAAATCTTTTCTATGGTTTTATTAACCTGTGTTTTTTTCATCAATCTCACAACTGCTAAAGTAACAATATAGGCAAAAATAGAAATAATCGATACTATCCATAAATTTTGCATTACATCTAAAGTAGAAACATTATTTAAACCCTTAAATAAAAACATAGAAGCAATAGTTAATGCACCTACACCTGCTATTAAAGGAACGTGAAATTTCATTCTTGAGAAAACATCTATGTTTTTTTCTTTTTCTTTTAACTCTTTGATTTTTAACTTATATTCACTTCTTTTTTCATCATCATCTAAAACAATAGCACTAAGTTCTTTGATTTGCTCTTCTTGGCTTTTGTTTTTTAAATTTTTAAAATATTCTTCTTTAAATGCTTTTTTTTCTTTTTTAATTTCTTTTACCACAAGAGTTATTTCTTCTGATGGCTTTAGGATTTTTTTATAAATATAAGCATAAATTAAATACGCCACAAGCCCACCAAGCAAAGGTGAAATAACCCAACTCATAGCTATTTTATAAATACCATTCCAATTTACCATAGATAATGCTTGATCTTGATCAAAAAATACAAAGCCCATAGCAATACTTGAACCTACAATACCTCCTATAATACTATGAGTAGTAGAAACTGGAAGTCCTTTTTTAGTCGCTACAAAAAGCCAAATTCCTGAACTTAACAAAGCTGAGAGCATTACACATACAAACACCATAGGATTAATTCCATCAGGTAAAACCACTATACCACTTCTTATGGTATTTGTTACTTCTCCTCCTGCAAACACAGCCCCGCTTAATTCAAACACCGCTGCAATAATCAAAGCTTGTTTTATGGTAACTGTTTTAGCACCCACACTAGTACCAAATGAATTTGCTACATCATTACCACCAACATTAAAGGCCATAAAAATACCAAATACACTAGCAAGGATAAATAATATCATGGAATTATTAGGAATATAATTATATCCCCAAACAAAAAAGCATAAAACAGTCACAATAAAAATAAAAAATGCAATAGCATTATCTTTACTCAAGCATTCTCCTTAAGAATTTATTTTAATGAATTAATTTTAGTAACTTTTACTTAGTTTTTTCTTTGATCTTTAAAAATTGCAAAGCAGATTTCACTGCTTGCATATAACTTTGTAAGTTTATTTTTTCATTTTTATAAGCCCTATCATAAGCTGTACCATGATCAACACTAGTGCGAATTATAGGTAAATTTAAACTCACATTAATACTTTTTTCAAAATACAAAGCCTTTAAAGGCGCTAAGCCTACATCATGATACATACTCACTAAATACTTGCATTTACTTAACGCAAAAGGGGTAAAAGCGCTATCAGCCACCAAAGGCTCACTTAAATAAATATTTTCCTTACAAGAAAGTTCTTTTTCTTTTTGACTTAAAAAATCTTCATTTTCTAAATTTTGTAAATTCAACGCGTAATCTTTTAAAAATACATTTGCCATTCTTATAGCTTTTTTTATTCCCCTCTCTTCTTCTCCACCTATTACACCATTATCACTTGCATGAGGATTAAAACTTAAAACTCCAATTTTCTCAAATAAAGTGCATTGATAAAAATTAATTAAAAATTGCGCAAGTTTGAAAGCCTTAATCTCTTTATAAACATCTCTTAAAGCCATATGCTCAGTATATAAAGCCACAAAAAGCTCATCACACCCTAACATCATAATAGCATCTTGTTTGAAAAAATCTCTTAGTGCCTCAGTATGACCTTTATAACTCACTCCCCCCATTTGCCAAGTCTTTTTATTAATCGGTAAAGTAACCAAAGCATCTAAAAACAAATGCGTGCAATAACTAGCTCCTTCAAAACTTAAAAAAGAATAAACCCCACTTTTAGCGTCTAAATTCGCAGGATTTAACTCAAAATCAAAATCAATAATTTTACTAACTTGATATGAAAACTCATAAATTAAAAAATTTTCTTTTTCTTCTTTAAAGATAAAATGTGGTTTTGAAGCATTAGAAATTTCAACTAAATTGATTTTAGATTTAGGATTTATTTTCAAAAGTTTATTTGCTTTTTGAAATAATTCATAATGCACAAAATAATAAGGCTCGCAAATTTTTACTAGCTCATCATGACAAGCTAATAAAATTTGCATACCTATGCCATTTAAATCCCCTATGCTAATAGCAATTTTTTTCATCTTTTAATCAAAGCTTTCATTTGCAATATAGCTTTTTCTAAGCCCACAAAAACCGATCTTGCTACTATACTTTGGCCTATATTTAACTCTTCTATTTCTAAAATATCTACGATATTTTTTACATTTTTATAATTAAGCCCATGTCCAGCTGCTACTCTTAAATTTAAACTCTTAGCCAAACTTGCACTTTGTCTTAATCTTTGGAGTTCATTTTCTAAAAGCTTTTTGAGTTCATTTTTGCTTAAAATTAATTCAGGCAATGCATAAGAAGTTTGATTGATATTAGTATATAGTGCATTATAAATATTAGCATACAAACCTGTATGAAGCTCTATAAAATCAGCATTTAAAGAAGATGATTTTTTGATATCTTCTAAATTTGGATCAATAAATAAAGAAACTTCGATTTGCTCTTGTTTTAAAGCATTAATGGCTTCTTGTAATTTTTTATTGTCTAAATTTAAACCACCTTCTGTTGTAAGTTCTTGTCTTTTTTCAGGCACTAAAGTAACGCGTGAGGGTTTGTATTTTAAAGCATATTCTATCATATCAATAGAGCATTCTAAATTCACTACACATTTGCAATATTTTAAGATATTTTCTAAATCAAACTCATTAGCATGGCGACGATCTTCTCTTACATGGATAGTGATTTGATCAGCTAAATTTGCACTCAAAAATGCAGCTTCAAGCAAATCAGGATCATTTACTTTTCTAGCTTCTCTTAAAACTGCTATATGATCGATATTAACCCCTAAAAGCATAAGTTTTCCTTATAAGTTTTTTGCTATTATACTTTAAATTTTTTAAGGAGAGCTAGTGCTAGGTATTGATATGGGTTCAAATACATTAAGAGCTGTTTTAATGGATGAGAATTTTAATAAATTAAAAAGCGAAGAATTTATCATAGGGGCAGCTAAAAATATGCAAAATGATATCATTAGCGATGAAGCCATAGAAAGAATTTTTAACGCTTTAAAAATCTTAAAAGAAAAAAACTATGATTTAAGTCAAGCCAAAGCAGTCGCTACAGCTGCTTTTAGAAAAGCAAAAAATACTAAGCTTATTTTTGAAAAAATTCAAAAAGAATTTAAACTTGATGTAAAATTAATCGATGCAAAAACCGAAGCAAAACTAAGTATTTTAGGTATGCAAGAGCGTCTTAAAGCTCTTAATCTTTTTAGAAAAGACCTAAACTATTGTGATTTAGGTGGTGCTTCTTGTGAAATTTCAAATGATAAGTTTAGCAAAAGTTATGATTTTGGAATTATTAGTTTTTATGAAAGAATGCATTTTAAAGCCATAAAACCAAGTGCTTATGTAAGATTTTTTAAAAAATATCCACAAAATCTTGCACGTATTAAAGATGAAAAATTAAAAATTCATCTAAGCCCCTACCCTGCGCATTTAAAACAACTTGCCCTAAAAGCTTTTAATCTTAGTAAAGATATAAAATTAAAAGGAAATTTTTTCATATTAAATTCAGGAGTACCCACCACACTTTGTGCTTATAAACAAAACATAAAATACAAAGATTACCTAGAAGAAAATGTAAATGGCAAAATACTCAAACGCAAAGATTTTTTTGATTTTGCTTTAAAAATTTGGAATTTAGAACAAGAAAAAGCTAAAATTTATCTTGGAGAAAATAGAAAAAAATACCTCATAGCAGGCTCAATGATACTTTTTGCTTTATTTAATAAGCAAAAGCTCATTATAATTGATGATGGCGTTAGAGAAGGTGTGTGTATAGCACATTTTAAAAATATCAAATTTTAAAGGAGAAAAAATGAGTTTAAAAGATCAAATTTTAGAAGATATTAAAGAAGCTATGCGGAATAAAGATGATTTTAAAAGAAACACTTTAAGAACGCTTAATGCTAGCTTTAAACAAATAGAAGTTGATGAAAGAATCACACTTAATGATGAAAGAATATATAAAATCATTGCAAGTGAGATTAAAAAACGAAATGAAGCAGCTTTGGCTTTTTCTAAAGGATCTAGAGAAGATTTAGCACAAAAAGAACTCCAAGAAGTAGCTATTTTAAGTGCTTATTTACCAAAACAACTTAACGATGAGGAATTAGAAAGTGAGCTAAAAAAACTTATAGATAAATTACAAATTAGCTCTTTAAAAGAACAAGGTATTTTGATGAAAGAAGCTAAAGCAGCTTTTGGCGCAAGCGTTGATGGTAAAAGACTTAATGAAATGGTAAGAAAGCTTTTAGCATGAAAAAAGTTTTAACACTTTGCGCCTTAGCTTTAAGCTCTTTTGCTTATACTCAATATGAATTGCATCCTAGCTTTAAAGCTTATTTTAAAGACTGCTCTTTATTGATGGATAAATATTATTATATTAATTGTTATGATTATAATTATAAAGGCACTAAGGCTATTGCCTATAAACTAGAAGCTAAAATTTTAAATCAAGGACACATCAAAAAACGCCCAAGATTTCAAGAAGATACAAATATACCTAAAAAATATAGAACTTATTGGGAGGATTATCTAAGAAGTGGTTATACAAGAGGACATGTCGTGCCAAATCAATCCATGAATGCAACCCCACAAGCTCAACTTAGTACTTTTTTAATGAGCAACATAACTCCGCAAAAAAAAGATATTAATGCAGAAATTTGGAATGAAATCGAACAAAGAGAAAGATATTTAGCAAAGAAAAACAAAGAATTAGAAGTCTTAAATTTAGTACTTTATGATGATAAGCCAAAACGCATTAAAAACAACATAGCCATTCCTAGTTTTTATATCAAAATTCTTAAGGCTAAAAATTTCAGTGAATGTTATAAAGTGCCAAATAATGATAATTTTGCAAGATTTGATAGAAATTATTTTAAGGAAGATTGTAAAAAATATATTGATTAAACTAGAAGCAACAAGGCTTCTAGTTTAGTTTTTACTCAACTTCAGCATCGATTACATCATCGTCTTTTTTCTTTTGAGCGTTTGGTTCTTCTTTTTTATACATATTTTCTGCTAATTTATGAGAAACTTCACTTAAAGCTTTCATTTTGCTTTCGATTTCTTCTTTAGAAGCATTAGCATTTTTCAATGTCTCTTTTAACTCATCTAAAGCTTTTTGAATATTTGCTTTATCATCATCACCTACTTTATCTCCAAGTTCACTTAAAGATTTTTCTACTTGATGCACTAAGCTATCAGCAGCATTTCTAGCTTCTACTGCTTCTTTGCGTTTTCTATCTTCTTCTTTGTGAAGCTCTGCATCTTTTACCATGTTATTGATCTCTTCTTCACTTAGTCCACTTGAACCTGTGATTTTAATCTCTTGAGCTTTACCTGTAGCTTTATCTTTTGCACTAACTGTTAAAATACCATTTGCATCAATATCAAAAGTTACTTCAATTTGTGGCATACCGCGAGGTGCTGGTGGAATTCCTTCAAGATTGAAATTTCCCAAAGATTTATTATCACGGCTAAATTCTCTCTCACCTTGTAAAACATTGATAGTAACTGCGCTTTGATTATCTTCAGCAGTTGAGAAAACTTGCTCTTTTTTAGTTGGTATAGTTGTACCTTTTTCGATGATTTTAGTCATCACCCCACCTAAAGTTTCAATACCCAAAGAAAGTGGAGTAACATCAAGCAATAATACATCTTTAACATCACCTTTAATAACCGCACCTTGAATTGCCGCACCAATTGCAACAACTTCATCAGGATTTACTGATTTATTAAGCTCTTTTCCAAAGGCTTTTTTAACTTCTTCTTGTACTAGTGGAACACGAGTAGAACCACCCACCATAACGATTTCTTTTACTTCGCTTTTATCAAGCCCTGCATCTTTTACTACTTCGTTAATCTTACTAATAGTTTCAGCAACTAAGCCATCAATCATACTTTCAAATTTAGCTCTTGTTAGAGTTTTAGTTAAGTGTTTTGGACCACTTGCATCAGCTGTGATAAATGGTAAATTAATATTAGTTTCATTAGCTGAACTTAATTCTTTTTTAGCATTTTCAGCTGCTTCTTTTAATCTTTGTAAAGCCATTACATCGTTTTTAAGATCAATACCTGTTTCATCTTTAAACTCATTTGCTAAAAAGTCGATTAATTTATTATCAAAATCATCACCGCCTAAAAATGCATTACCGCCAGTTGCTAAAACTTCTACAACATTATCACCTGTTTCAAGTACAGTAACATCAAATGTACCACCACCTAAATCATAAACTACAATTTTTTCACTTTCTTTTTTATCAAGTCCGTAAGCCAAAGCTGCTGCAGTTGGTTCATTGATAATTCTTAACACATTCAATCCTGCAATTTGTCCTGCTTCTTTTGTAGCTTTTCTTTGCGCATCATTAAAATACGCAGGAACAGTAATAACCGCATCTTCTACTTTTTCACCCAAGAAAGCCTCTGCATCTTCTTTTAATTTCATTAAAACTTTTGCTGAAATTTCTTGTGGAGTATAAATTTTACCTGCTATTTCAATCGCACAAGCTCCATTTCTTTCTGTGATATGATAAGGTAAGCGATTTTTAGCTTCTTTTGCTGCTTCTTCATTGATCATTAAACCCATGATTCTTTTTATAGAATAAATAGTTTTTTCAGGATTAGTAACTGCTTGACGCTTAGCGCTATCTCCAACTAAAACTTCACCTTTATCTGTAAAAGCAACTACTGAAGGAGTAGTATTTTTACCTTCTTTATTTGGGATAACTTTACTCTCACCTCTTTCATACACACTCACACAAGAATTTGTTGTACCTAAATCTATACCTATAACTTTTGCCATTTTTTATCCTTTTTATTAAATTTTATTTTGCAACACTAACTTTTGCTGATCTAATCACTCTATCATTCATCATATAGCCCTTTTGTAAAAGCTGGACAATATGATTGCTTTCATGATCAGCACTTTCAACATGAAACATCGCCTCATGTAAATTTGGATCAAACTCACCATTTGCTTCTATTACCTTAACCATATGTTTTTCAAGTTTTTTCAAAAGCAAATCTAAAGTGTTTTGAACCCCTTCTTTGATTTTTAAACTTAATTCATCATTGGCTTCTACATTAATAGCCGCCTCTAATGCATCAACTACATCAAGCAAATCTTTAGCAAAACTTTCATTTGCATAAATTGTTGCTGCAATTTTTTCTTTTTCCATTCTTTTTTTGATATTTTCAAATTCAGCATTTGCTCTTAAATAAGTATCTTTTAACTCATTATACTCTGCTTGAAGTTTTTCTAATTCATTGTTTTGACTTTCTGAATTTTCCACTGTTTCTTCTTGCATTTGCTCATTTTGCTTTTCTTCGCTCACGCAGCCTCCTTTATAATATTTAACATTGTTTTAAAATCAGAATACACACTACCGGCAAAAACCATATTAGATTCTTTACCTAAAAATGTACTCTTAAGCTTTAACCCCATAAAACCCTCTTCAAATAAAGGATCAAATTGCAATTTATCGTTAAAATAAAATCCAATTTGAGGAGATAAAAGCTTAGCAAATTCATCATTTTGATAAATTTGATAAGCTTTACTCTCATTATATCTATAATAAACCATAGCATCTTTTAACATGGCAATTTTCTCTGACAACTCTTTAAACTCAACCCTAAAAGCTAAATTTTCAATACTTTTTAGATCAAGTCCTATAAGTCTTTGTAAGAAAATTAAACTATCTTGACTAAATCTTAAAACCAACTCATTTTGTCCAAAATCAAGTATGATAAATTTATCATTAACCTTAGTAATATCTTGTAAAATAAGCTCATCACCACCATAAACTAAGGTATAAATTTCAAACTTATCAAGTAAAAACTCTAGCAAAGCAAGATCGTTAATCACAATCTCATCTTCGCAAAGTTGCTCATACCAATAAGCCTTCATAGCAGTAAAAGTTGGTATGCGACCACTGCTAATGTGAAGTTGTGTTAATACACCCTCATCACTTAATTTTTTAAAATAAACTCTTATAGTAGAAGCAGGTATGCTAACTTTATGATTTAACTCATTAGAACCCACAGGATTATTACCATCTAAATAGGTCTCAATGATGGTTTTTAAAATTAAATCTTTTTTACTATAAGACTTCACTATAAAACCTTAGTTTTTAATTTAGCACTCAATGTTTTTAAGTGACAAAATAATTATACAACTTTAGTATAATAATGTCAAGTTATTTTTAAATAAAAATATTTAAAATTATTTAGTCTATATAACTAAAGTTTATTTAGTTATTTATATATAATATATAAAAATTTATTTTTCAGTTTTTTTAAAAGAAAAGATAATATAATTGCATCTAGCAATATTTTTTAAAAGGTTTATAATAATGAAAAATCTTACTTTAAGAGAAAAGCAAGATCTAGAAGCTTATGTGTTTTCTAATATAGAAAGAAAAAAAATGGCTTTAGGTAGAATTTTAAAATTATATTATTTAAGATTTTTTAGATTAGTTTTTTAATTTATATTTTTTCATACCCTCTTTTGTGAAAGATAAGTCTTTAAAATCAGGAGATGAGATTAACTCCATACAAGTTTTATCTAAATTTTCCATTCCGCTTATTTGCATACTAGCTTGTAAATTTTCATCTAAATATAAATCAAAAACTACACAAGCTTGATTATTAACCTTGTAAAGAATTTTTCCACCTTTTTTCTCATCTAGTTTATACGCTTGTAATTTATCATTTTTACTCATTTTTTTAATTTCATTTGCAAAAGATTGATGTAAGGTATAATAAATCATAAAATCACGCATTATATTTTTAATATCAACAATTTCTTTTCTTAGTTTTGATAAATCTTTAGTGTATAAGCTTATAAATTGCGTATTTAAGTACTCATTTAGACTTTTTTCGTTTAAATTTTCACATAATGGATAAATTTTAACCACAAAAACCTTATCTTTAGCAAGTACTATATCCACACAAGCTTGTTTGTTTTGTTTGTATTCTAAAAATAAAGCTTGACTTAAGCTTAAATTTAGCGTGTTTTGTTTATTGTAAGCAAAATCACTTAAATCTTCATAGATATTTGCATAAGAAAAAATTCCCGCAAAAAGCAATAATAAAATTTTCATTCAAATAAATCTTTATGATGATTTTTTAAGTACTCTACTACTTCTAAGATCTCATCAACTCCTTCTTTTTGAGTATTTTGACAAACCTCATCAATACAATCAATATAAAGTCCAATTGCTTTTTCTAATTTTACTCTTTTTACCCCAGCAAACAAAAGCATTGCCTCTAAAACTATACTTAATTCATATTGTAAATTTTCTATTTCTTCTTTAAAATCATGATTTGTTTTCATTATTTTCCTTTAATTCTTTGCTTTTAATTAAATCTACAAATTGTGCTTTTATAAAATCATAGTTAGAGCTATCTTTATACGCAGCGAACAATCCACCGCTAGCATTTTTATGCCCTCCTCCATTGACCAAACTCTTAGCCATCAAACTCACATCGATTTTATTATTTGCTCTAAAACTTAAGGTTTTTCTTGAACTAAGATCAACGAAAAAATCAAAATCAGGATTTTGCATTAAAAAATCATTTCCAATTACGGAAGTATTGCCTATATTTGAAGTTAATAAACCTTTACTTCCTTTATAAAATACACTAAATTTTTCTTTATTTACACTTAGTTTTTCTACTACGAATTTAGAAATTAAATTACTTAAAGTATCATCATTTTCTTTTTTGAAAAAAGATTTTTTTAAGCCATGCAAATCATCATCTAAATTAATATGAGCATTTTTTTGATGAATGTATTTTCTACAAACATCAAAAAGATAAAAAAGATATTTGATATTTTCTTGTGCAAACATTACTCTATTGATTTCTTTTGCTCCAGAAACCATACCAAGCAGTACTTTTCCAAGTTCAAAATTCTCATCTTCACTCAACCAAATATCTACTGCATTTACCACATCTACAAATTCTGACAAAGCCTTATTTTCGCCATAACATTTACTAAAAAAATCATAAACAATCTTAGTAGCACATCTTTTATCATCTAAAAAATACCAAGGATATTTTTGCATACATTCTAAGCCACTTTGATGATGATCTAAAAGTAACAGTTTGATTTTTTTGCCTTCTATAGCTTTTTGAAAATCTTCACATTGACTTAAAGTTAAATTTAAATCCGTGATTAAAATCACAAATTCTTCATTAGGATTTTGTTTTAAATCTTCCTCTATATTTTTAAAAATCACATTAAAATTTTCATTAATCTCTTTACCATAATTAGAATTATAAAAATAACAATTCTTAAAATAAAAATCTAGCACATACTGACAAGCATAGCCGTCTAAATCTGTATGTGAAAGATGATAAATTTTCATATTTTTCCTTTATAAATTATCAACTTTTATGATACCTTCTGTTTCAAATTTGGTATTTTCTGCAATCTCAGCAAAACTCAAAACCGTAATATTAATACCAAAATTAGAACAAATATCAGCAATAAATTTTCTAAGTTGCGGCTCAACACAAAGCAAGAAAGGTTTAATTCTTGTATTTGCTACACTTGCAAGTTCAGCTTTTAAAGCTTCTACTAAAGCGCCAGTTTGAGCTACATTTATCATTAAATGATACGAACCATCTTTAAACTGCACATGCTCCATTAATTTTGCAGCCGCAGCTGCATCAAAAATATAAAAGCTAATTTGCCCTTTTTCATCCACATATAAATTTGTAATTGCTCTTGCTAAAGAAGCTCTTACATGCTCAATAATCATATCCAAACTCTTACTTACTTCAGCTATATCACTAATTGATTCTAAAATTGTAAGCATATCTTTAATAGGAATATGCTCTTTAAGTAAAGCTTTTAAAACTTTTTGGATTAAACCTATACTAGCAACTCTTAAACAATCATCTACTACGATAGGATAATCATTTTTGATTTTATCTAATAAATTTTGAACCTCTTGTTTAGTTAAAAGTTCTGAAGCATTGGCTTTTATAAGCTCGCTCATATGGGTTGAAATCACACTTGCTGGATCAATTACAATATAACCATTTAGCGTTGCCTCATCTTTTAAAGATGATTCTATCCATAAAGCATCAGAATTAAAAGCAGGTTCTTTAGTAGCTATACCTTCAATAGGTTCAGTTATAAAACCACTATCCATAGCTAGATATTTATCAGGATAAATTTCAGCACTAGCTATGCCCACACCTTTGAGTTTAAAAGTATATTCATTAGGCTTTAATTGTAAATTATCTCTAATTCTAATTTTTGGCATCAAAAAGCCTAAACTTTGAGCTATATTGCGTCTTGTTGATCTAATACGCTCTGTTAATTCACTTTCTGCTAATTTAATAAGTCCATAGCCTAATTCTAATTCTAAAATTTCTAATTTTAAAATATCTGTGATTTTGTTTTCTTCTTCTTTTAAAATTTCTTCCTCACTGCGTTTTTGAGGTTTAGCTTGCTCTTGCTCATCAGCTTCTTGGGATTTTTTAGCCGAAATTGTATTGATTTGAATTTTACCTTCTTGCACTTGTTTTATCATATAACCAAGACCCAAAAACACCAAAGCCATAAAACCCAAAGAAAAATGTGGTAAACCAGGCACTAAAGCAAAAATAAATAAAACAAAACCTACAATTAATAGTGTTTTGTATTCTCCTAAAAGCTGATTAATAGAACCTTCAGCAAAATTATCCTCATCTTTACTAGCACGCGTGATGATAATTGCAGTTGCTGTTGAAGTGATAAGCCCAGGAATTTGAGAAACAAGTCCATCACCTATTGTTAATATAGTATAAGTTGAAGCACATTCTCCAAGCTCCATATCATGCTGAAAATAACCTATCATAAACCCGCCAATTAAATTTACAATGGTGATAATAATCCCAGCAACAGCGTCCCCTTTTATAAATTTAGAAGAACCATCCATTGCTCCATAAAAATTTGCTTCGGCTATAATTTCTTGGCGTCTTGCGCGTGCAGTTTTTTCATCAATCAAACCTGCATTTAAATCCGCATCAATAGCCATCTGCTTACCTGGCATTGCATCAAGGGTAAATCTTGCTTGAACCTCAGAAACCCTTGTACTACCTTTGGTTACAACCATAAAATTAATCAAAACCAAAATACAAAAAACAACCATACCTATAACATAATTGCCACCAACAACAAATTCACCAAAACTTGCCACTATATCACTAACAGCTGCTGGACCTTGATGACCCTCACTCAAAATCATACGCGTTGTAGCAATATTAAGTGAAAGTCTAAAAAGTGTGATGATCAAAATCAACGTTGGAAAAGTTGTTAAATCCGTAGGCTTTGGTATATACAAAGAAATTAAAATAATTAAAACTGAAATGGCAATACTTAAAGCAAGAAAAAAGTCTAAAACTATACTTGGTAAAGGCACTATAATAATTGCTAAAATTGCAATAATTACGGCTACTATAGTTAAACTTTTTGCCTTTAAAATAGGTGCAACAAGCGGAGCAACCCAAGGCAATACTAAGCTAAAAATATCTCTTTTAGCCATTATTTTGAATAATATCCTCTAAGGTAATAGAAACTAAAAAATCATCGATTTTATTTTGAAGTTTCACTAAAACTGGCATAATTTTGCAATTATCCTCTTTTTGAGAAGGACAAATTCCATTACTACATTCAAAAACATTAATGGATTTTTTCTCTACGCTATTGATAATTTCTTTTAAAGTGTATTCACTTGGCTGCTTAATAAGCGCAAAACCACCCTTAGCTCCCTTGTAAGACTTCAAAAGTGCATCTTTAGCAAGAGCTTGTAAAATTTTTGCTAAAAAACTTTTAGGTATATCTAAGACATTTGACATAGTATCTACATCTTGTGGTTCTTGGGATTTTGCTATATGAATTAAAGATAATAAAGCATATTCGCTAGCTTTGGTAAATAACATTTGTTCCTTTCAAGTTATAAATAAAATATATTATTGGTTATTAATAAAAATTTTTATTATATCAAAAATAAGTATCGATAAATATTAAATTTCATATTTTTTAAATTTCAGCATTCTTTTTGGTTTTTTAGTTATAATTACACTTTTTATTTTAATACCGCTCAGGAGGTCTATTATGGCTTTAGATTCGGCTAAAAAAGCAGAAATAGTTGCAAAATTTGCTAGAAAAGAAGGAGATACAGGTTCTCCAGAAGTTCAAATCGCACTTTTAAGCGCAAGAATTTCAGATTTAACAGAACATTTAAAAATCTACAAAAAAGATTTTTCTTCTCGTTTAGGTCTTTTAAAGCTTGTTGGTCAAAGAAAAAGACTTTTATCTTATCTAAAAAGAAAAGATTATCAAGCTTATTCTAAATTAATTAGCGAATTAAACTTAAGAGATAAATAAGCTTCGTGCTTATTTATCTTTATATATTTTTTATTACGTTTATTTACTACTACTTTAATTTAAGTTTTCAAAATTTCATCGTTTTATTCACAAGAGTTTCACAGTGTGAATTTACCTTCTAAGCACCTAAAAATAGCACTTTAAGTTTTAAACTAAAAAACATTTTTCACATTTAATTTTATTGATTTTTAATATTTTTTCACTTTTGCTATAAAAAACCCATCTGCATAGTCATCTGGTAAAACTCTTTTAGCAAATGATAAATCAAATTCATCACTCTTTGCACATATAAAATCAACATTAACCAAATTAAAATCAAGCAATTCTAATTTAAAATTTTCATTTCTTAATGCATTTTCTAAAACTGCTTCATTTTCTTCTCTTAAAAATGTACAAGTGCTATATACTAATTCTCCGCCATGTTTTAAAGCTAATAATGCTGAATGCAAAAGCTTTTTTTGCAAATTTGCAATTTGCTTAATTTCTTTTGTGTTTTTTTGGATTTCAAAACCCATTTTTGCAAAAGTTGAGCAAGGTGCATCAAGTAAAATTTTATCAAATTTCAAAGGACAAGCCTTGCCTATAATGCGTGCGTCTTTTAAGAAACATTTTGCAATTTTAACTTGATAATTTTCCATAGTTTTTTTTAAGGTAAAAAAACGTGTTTTAGATAATTCACAACTTGCCAAATAACCCTCATTTTGCATAATAAACTTTTTCCACCAGGAGCTGCACACATATCTAATACACTCTCACCAGCTTTAACACCCAAAGCTTTAGCACATAAATACGAAGAATAATTTTGTATATAAAACTTGCCCTCATTAAAAGCTTTCAGTGAACTTAGTTTGCTTTTGAAGATACATGGAATTTTATAACAATTCAGATCAATTTTTTCAAATTCTATATTTTTATTATTTAAAATTTCTTCTAATTCATCATTATCAACAAGCAAGGAATTTCTAAAAATATTAATATATTTTTCCTGATTAAAACTTTGAAGGATTTGTTCTTTTTGCTCTTTTGTATAAATTTCATCTAAAGCTGTATTTAAATCAAGTAAGGCCATAAAAATCCTTTAAAAACAAATACGCAGCTAAAGAATCAAGTTTGCCATCTTTTTTCTTTAAATTCACCATGCCAAGTTCTTGTGCATTTTTAGAACTAAAACTCTCATCGACAAAAAAAACTTCTTTGTCAAAATCAAGTAAAGATATGAAATGTTCCACCCTTTTTCGCATTTCATCTTCACTAGATCCACCTAAAGGAATTCCTACTACTAAAGTATTTACATCATACTCTTTGATGTACTTTTTTACCTCATTTGCCGCTTGGTTACGGTTTTTTCTAATAATAGCTTCAAGTGGCATAGCTATACTTTTATTAACACACAAAGCAACACCAATACGCTTTAAGCCTATATCTAATGCTAAAGTTTTCATATGCAAGATCTTATTTTCACTCCAGATATTTCTACCAAACCCTCAAGTTCATACTCATAAACTCTATCGCCAAATTTTTTCAAAACTTTTTCTAAATCATCTTCATGTTTTAAAAAACTTAACAAATCATCTTCACTTTGCTCATAATGAAGCTCTCCAAACATTTTTACAAATTCATCAAAATCATGAATTAAATTTGCCTTTTTTGTAGCTAAAAGCAAATTTGTTCCTTCGCTTTCATTTTTCCTATGAGGTAATACATATATAGGTTTATTCATACCTAAAGCAAGTCTTGCACTTTGCATAGAACCACTTTTTAAATCAGCTTGAGCTATTATAACAACCTCGCTTAAAGCAATAATAAGTCTATTTCTTAATAAAAAATCATAGGGCTTTGCCTTGTAATTTCCTTCATTTTCACTTAAGGCTAATGCATTTTCATAAATATTTAAAATTTCATTTGTGTTTGCTTTTGGATAAATCTCATCAAGCCCATTAGCAAATATAGCTATGGTTTGAGGGTAAGCTATTTTAGCTGCTTGGATATCAACCCCCAAAGCCCCGCCACTTACCACACAAACCTTAGCTTTTTTTAACAAAGTCACCAATTCAACAAGACAATTTTTAGTATAAACACTCATTTTTCTAGAACCTATAACAGCTACTTTTCTAGCATTTAAAAGCTCTAAATTACCTTTATAATAAATCTTTGAAGGCGGATTTAAAAGATTTTTAAAATCTTCAATATTCTCAATAAATTTCATTTAAATACACAAGCTCAACTGAATTTAGCAATTCTTTACTTTGCACCAAGGCCTTAAAAGTCTTTTCTCTTGGATGACCAATAGCGATAGCAAAACCTTTCTTTTTTGCCTCTTCTACTGCTTGTTTGAGTTGATTTTTAATATATGCTATATCATCTTCATTGTCCAAAAAAACATCTCTAGCTATATAAGGTTGTTCAAAATGACTTACTAAATTTTTAGCTTTAGAATTTCCTATAGTTCTTGAATCTACAAAAATAAAATCATTTTGTTTAAAGGCGCTAAATAATTTTTCCATAGCCTGCTTATTTGCAGTAAATAAACTTCCTGTGTGGTTGTTAATAAATTTTACTTTTGGAAATTGCTCTTTTACAAAAGCTACGCGCTTGCTTATTTTTTGCATATCATCACTAGGGTGTAAGGTATTTAATTCTGCCTTGTCATATTTTATAGCAGCAAGGGGCAAATGCACCATAAAAAAGTCAAAATCCTTTGCGAACTCAGCTGTATAGGGATGATGTTTATCAGGCGGAAAAAAAGATGGGATTAATTTTAAATTTGTTTTTTTAAGCATATCTACATGAGTGTGACTTGCCATATCATCTATGATAATTGCTAGACGAGGCTTGGTATTTTTTTGTACTAGAATTTGGGTTTTATTATCCTCGTTTTTATCTGATATATTTTGCTCTTTGTTGTTTAATTCTTTGCTTGCATTTTGATCTATTACTTTTAAAATTAAAGTTTGATTATCCTCTTTAGTTTGATTTAACTCTGTATTTACAGGGTTTAAATTTAAAATTTCACTAATATTTTTATCTAAAAATTCTAATTTTTCATTTTCTAAAGTCAAATTTATATCATTAAAACTAAAATTATTTTCTTGTTCTTTTGTAGGTGGTAATGGTTCTTTTTTAACTATGGTTTGATTATAGTCTAAGGTTTTATTTTCTTCTTTTTTTAAAAACAAAGCTCCAAATGCAAAAAGAAAAATTCCAAACACAACCAAACAAAGTGCTAAAAGCACTTTGTATTTTTTATTTATAGTTTTCAAATTAGTTTTTATCTTTATCAACTAATTTTTTAGCACTAATCCAAGGCATCATAGCGCGAAGTTCGCGTCCTGTTTTTTCTATCAAAGAATCATTCATTAATTTACGCTCTGCATGCATTCTTGCAAAATTTGCTCTTCTTTCTAAGATAAAATCTTTAGCAAAACTTCCATTTTGTATGTCTTTTAAAACACCTTTCATAGCCTCTTTAGTTTCTTTGGTAATAATCTTAGGTCCTGTGATATAATCTCCATATTCAGCAGTATTAGAAACAGAATATCTCATATCAGCAATACCACCTTGATAAATCAAATCCACAATTAATTTCATTTCATGCAAACACTCAAAATACGCCATTTCAGGCTCATATCCTGCTTCAACTAAGGTTTCAAAACCAGCTTGAATTAAAGCACTAAGTCCTCCACAAAGTACTGCTTGCTCACCAAATAAATCTGTTTCAGCTTCAGCTTTAAAAGTTGTTTCTATAATACCTGTTCTACCACCGCCTATAGCACTAGCATAACTTAAAGCTAAATTTTTAGCATTTTTACTCTCATCTTGGTGGATAGCAATTAAACAAGGAGTACCCCCACCTATACTAAATTCATGCCTTACAGTATGACCTGGAGCTTTAGGAGCTATCATAATCACATCTATACCTTTTGGAGCAACAATTTGTCCATAATGGATATTAAATCCATGTGCAAATGCTAAAGTTTTACCTGCTTTTAACTCAGGTTTAATTTCCTCATTAAAAATTTCACTTTGAATTTCATCAGGAGCTAAAATCATAATCAAATCTGCTTCTTTAGTAGCTTCTTTTACACTTTTTACTATAAAATTTGCTTTTTGAGCTTTTGCCCAACTTTGCCCACCCTCTTTTAAGCCTATGATAACATCTACACCACTATCTCTTAAATTCATAGCATGAGCATGACCTTGAGAGCCAAAACCTATAATAGCTACTTTTTTTGATTTTATTAAATTAATATCGCAATCTTTATCATAATAAATTGATACAGCCATTATGCACTCCTAAAATTAAAATTAAAGCAAAGATTATAACTAAAAAATATAAATTTAATCCTTTTATGATAAAATTTAAGTTTTGAAAAATCACTATAAAGAGTCTTATGAAAGAATTATTTAATCAACTAAGTTATGGTCTAAATGCTAATGAAATTACCAATAAAAACAAGCAAATCATTAGAGAATTATTAACTTGTGATATCATTAAATTTTATAAAAACAAATACTATTTAAAAGATGGCTTTACTTTTGGTAAGATTGATATTTCAGCTAATGGAACGGGATTTTTAGAAAGTTTTGATCCTGCTTTTAAGCGTGATTTGCTCATAGAAAATAAAAATTTAAAAGGAGCAAATTATGCTGATATAGTTGTGGCAAAATTACTCCCTCTTAAAAAAAAGCGTCCAAGTGCTAAAGTTATTTTAATACTTAAAAGAGCCCACGAAACTTCTTTGGTTGTGACTAAAAAATACGGCGAAACAGTCCTTGGAGTAAATATTCAAACAGGACTTACATGTGCCTTAAAAGCTTCTCAAAAATCCTTAAAAGCTCTGCCTTTAGGAACTATTTTAAAAATAGAAAATCATGATAATAATATCACTGAAGTGATAGGGCATATTGATGATGATTTTGTAGATGAAAAAATTTCCTTAGCACTTTTTAATAAAAATGCAATTTTTGATAATTTATGTGAAAATGAAGCAAAAGCTTATGGAGATAAAGTTGATGCAAGTATGTATCCATCAAGAAAAGATCTTAGAAATTTAAATTTTTGCACCATTGATCCAATTGATGCAAAAGATTTTGATGATGCAATTTATTATGATAAAAATGAACATGCCATTTATGTAGCCATAGCTGATGTAAGCGCTTATGTGCATGCTTATAGCGCCATTGATAAAGAAGCAAGATCAAGAGGCTTTTCGATTTATTTTCCTCATATTGCCATACCTATGTTGCCAAGAGCTTTGAGTGAAAATATTTGCTCACTAAAACCTAATGAAGATAGGTTAGCATTTTGTTTTAAAATAAGCTTAGATCAAAATAATGAAGTGATTAAAGAAGAGCTTTTTGAGGCTATTATTAACTCAAAACGCCGTTTTAATTACGATGAAGTTGATGAGTATTTACAAACGCAAGAAGATTTAGGTGTGATTAATTGGCTTTATGAAATTTTTAAAATCACTCAAAATTTACGCAAAAAACGATTAAAAAATGCTTGTGAGTTTAAAACCCAAGAGCTAAGAATGACTTTAGATGAAAATAATAAACTCATAAAAACACGCCTTGAAAATGACACAGCCTCGCATAATTTAATCGAAGATTGTATGCTTTTAGCTAATAAAGCTGCAGCAAAACTCATTGATATAGGAGTTTTTAGAAATCACTTAAGTCCTGATTATAAAAAAACAGATCAATTACTAGTTGATCTTTCAACACTTAGTATAGATATTAATCCTAAAAATAATGTCATAGAATTATTTAAAGACATTCAAGTCTTAGCAAATGAGCTAAATATAAGAGAAGAAGTAGATAAGCTCATCATCAAAGCACAAAAAAAGGCAGAATATTCTAGTGAAAATGCTGGACATTTTGGCTTAGGTTTTGATAAATATACCCATTTTACAAGCCCTATTAGAAGGTATTCTGATCTTATTTTACATAGACTTTTAAAAGCCAAAATCAACAATGATGAAAAAATGTTTAATTATTTGCTTTTAAATATACAAAGCACTTGTGAGGAATTAAGCTTACTAGAAAGAGAGGCAGATAAAGTTGCTTGGCATTTCATGGATAGAAAATTTGCAAGATGGGCAAAAGAAAATATAGGAAAAAGATTTAAGGCTTTGGTAGTAGAAAATCAAAGTTCATTGCAAGTAAAATTAAATGATGAAATTAAAGGAGCTTTGATGACCATCATAGGTTCAAGGGCAAATTTATTAGAAAATGTAGAAGTAGAAATCACTGAAGTAGATATTGTTAGTGCCAAAATTTTTGGCAAAATCACCAAACATTTTAGTTTAGAAAGAAACCAAAATGTATAAAAATCAACTCCAAAGCTTACTTAATGGCAATAATTTTCCTAATTTTTTCTTACTTTATGGAGCGGATAATTTCCAAATAGAGCTTTATGCTAAATTTATTAAAGACAAATACTCTTTTGATGAGAGTTTAAGATTTTATTTTGAAGAATATGATTTTAAGCAAGCTTATGATTATTTATCTAGTGCTTCCTTATTTAGTGAGAGAAAACTGCTAGAAATCAAAACTCAAAAGAAAATCCCAAGCAAAGAACTCAAACAACTTTTACAGCTTTGTCAAAATTCGCAAGATAATTATTTTTTACTTGAAATTTATGATGAAAGCTCCAAACAAAGCGAAGCGGAAAAAATTTTTGCTAATAATTTTTGTAGATTTTATAAGGTAAATTCAGCCAAAGAAGGTATGGAATTACTAGCTTTAAAAGCCAAAGAATTAAATATTAACATCACTCAAAATGCCCTCTATGCTCTTTTTTATAATTTTAATGAGAATTTGTATTTAGCAGCTAATGAGTTAAATAAATTTAGCGGTTTAAATATCGATGAAAAAATTATTCAAGAGCATTGTTATAGCTTAAGTACTATTAGCTTTGAAAGTTTTTTTGATAAATTAATGCAAAAACAAGATTTAAGAAATGAACTTGAAAATATTTTAGAAAATTATAATGAAATAGCACTGATTAACGCCTTATATGCAAATTTTTCTAGACTTTTTAAAATTGCATTACATGTTAAAATTTATGGAAATTTAGACTTAAAAGAAATTTTAGGCTATGCCCCGCCTATTTCTGTGGCACAAAATCTTCAAAAACAAGCTCTTGTGATCAAAATATCACAATATAAACATATCTTTTTAACACTTTGTAATTGCGAATATGAATTAAAAAAGAATTCTAAAATAGAAAAAAAAGAGTTTTTAATCGCAACACTTTTACAACTTAGCTCCATATTAAAAAGTTAAATTAAGAAAACTTATAGTAAAATAAAATTTGCATTTTATGCAAAATCCTTGCCTAAAAATTTTAGGCTTTATATCCATAAGGAGAAATTAAATGAGACATTATGAAGTTTTATTCATATTAAAACCGACACTTACAGAAGAAGAAGTAAGTGCTAAGTTGGAATTCGTAAAAGAAGTCCTTACAAAAAATGGCGCAGAAATTGAAAGCGCAGTTCCAATGGGAACAAGAAAACTTGCGTATAAAATTAAAAAATACGAAAGAGGAACTTATTTTGTGATTTATTTCAAAGCTCCTACAAATTTAATAGCAGAGCTTGAAAGGGTATTAAGAATCACTGAAGAAGTAATTAGATTTTTAATCGTGAAATATGAAAATAAAAAAGAAATTGCAGCTTGGGAAAAACTAAGCAAAGGTATCAAACAAAATAAAAAAGAAATCAAAGTTAGTGAAAGTACAGAAGGCTAATTAATGTTTAATAAAGTCGTTTTAGTAGGTAATCTTACAAGGGATATAGAGATGCGCTATGCTCCATCAGGTAGTGCAATAGGCTCTTCTGCTATAGCTGTAACAAGAAGATTTAGCACAAATACAGGAGAAAAAAGAGAAGAAACCTGCTTTATCGACATTAGTTTTTTTGGTAGAACAGCAGAGATTGCTAATCAATACCTTAACAAAGGTAGTAAAGTTTTAATTGAAGGTCGTTTGAGATTTGAGCAATGGAGCGATCAAAATGGACAAAATAGATCAAAACACAGCATTCAAGTTGAGAATTTAGAAATGCTAGGTTCAACTGTACAAAATAACCAACAAAACAATTTTGACAATCAAAATTATGGCTATAATCAAAATTTTAACCAACAACAAAGTTTTGATCCTTATGCTCAAGTACAAACTAGAACAAACCCATCTAATACTTATCAAAATCCTCAAAAGGAAGCTCCTATGAAGGAAATTGATATTGATAAATATGATGATGATACAGAATTACCATTTTAAAGGAAAAAACATGGCAGAAAAAAGAAAATATTCACGTAAATATTGCAAATATACAGAAGCTAAAGTTGATTTTATAGACTATAAAGATACAGCATTGTTAAAACATGCTTTATCAGAAAGATTTAAAATCATGCCACGCCGTTTAACAGGTACTAGCAAAAAACACCAAGAAATGGTTGAAGTTGCTATTAAACGCGCAAGACATGTAGCACTTATCCCTTATATCGTAGATAGAAAAGAAGTTGTTACTAATCCTTTTGAAGGACTATAATTATTAAATCAATCCCAAGCTTAAAAGCTTGGGAAAATAAAAGGTTGTCTTATGTTTTCAGATATAGAATCTGAAATTTATGCTATTTTACTTGCTTCTGTTGCTATTATAGCAGTCTTAAATCCTTTTGGAAATCTTCCACAATTTATCGCAATGACTGAGGGCTTAGATGCTGATACGAGAAAAAAACTTTTTAGAAATATCATTTATACTGCATTTTGTATTGTTTTAGTTTTTTTACTTTCTGGACCGTTTATTATGAAATATTTATTTAAAATAGATATTAATGATTTAAGAGTTGCGGGTGGTTTGATTTTAATCATTATGAGTACTAAAAACTTACTTTTTACTCCATCAAGTTCTCAATTTCAACATTATCAAGGATTAAGTCATAAAGAATTATTGAAAAAAAGTATAGTTCCAATGGCATTTCCTATGCTAGTAGGACCTGGAACACTTTCAACGATAGTGGTTATTTCAGAAGATCAAAATTTAGCTATAGCTATAGCTTCTGTATTACTTACCTTTGCTTTTATTTTTGCTTTATTTCACTTTTCAGCTACCATTGAAAAAGTCATAGGAAAGCTTGTACTTTATGTTTTTTCACGTATTGCTTTAGTTTTTATTATGGCTATGGGGGTAAAAATGATAGCTATTGGAGTTCAAACTTACATTCAATCTAATTTAGGATAAACAAAAAAACTTTTTTGTAAAAACACTTCTTCATTTACCGCTTTATTATCATTTAGCAACACACTAATATTTACCGCTATAATGCTTTTTGCATTAGCATCATTTGCTATCAATTTATATCCTTTACACTCACCCAAAGGATAAGCATAATCAATTCGTATTTTTATATTATTATATTCAAAATTATATTCATTTAAACATTCTTTACCCTCTAAATAGGCTTGATATAAAAAATATTTAGAAAGCTCTTTTGTATCATAAAGCAAAATCTTTCCTTGAGTATAAAGAGTTAAATCTTTCATAATTCTTGGAGAATATGAAGAAATTTTTATTATAAATACCATAACAAAAGAGATAAATAAAATAAAAGATATTGTATAAACCATAGCAAACGATTTTTTCATAAAAACATCCACTTAAATAAACATTCATTTTGACTTTTATCACATATTAAAACTTTTAGCGCCTTATCATCTTGCTTGAAAATAAGCTTTGAAATATTTTGAGCTAGTAAAAAAGATCGTTTATTATGATTTAAATCATCTATTTGCATATAAATATTTTCATTTTCTAAATATACTCTAACATAAGCATATAAAATAGTATAAAATCCACTAAATTTCTCATTATTAAAATGGATTTTCTCTCTATCATTCACTAATGCTTTATAAATTTTTGAATTTTTTATATCATAAAAATACATATAATCATTAGCATATATTTTTAACTTTTTTTCGCTATGGATATCTTTATAATTACTTAAAATTCCTTTAGAATTTCCATTTTCTATAAAATGTAAATTGCTTTTTGGACTAAAAAAACTTTCATTGTTTTCTAAAATAATGCCACTAAAGTTTAATTTTTTCAATGATACATCATAAAAAATATCATCATTTGCACTCATATAGCACTCAAAAGAACTACTTGTCAATGTCGCATTTAAACAAGAATGATAAATTTTTTCCATACTAAGCAAAGTTTGATTTAAATTTAAAAATACTGTGTTGGAATTTTTAATTTTGTAACTATGATTATAAAGATGTATAGCCGGATTGCTTAAGATAACAATCAATACACCCAAGATAACAAGGCTTAGCACAAGCTCTAATAAACTAAAAGCTTTTTTCATCTATAAAGGCTTCTTTATAGGATAAATCTTTTATTTTTAAAGATTTAAGTTTAAACTCATCACTAGTGTATTCTAAAAAGTTATAAGTATTTATATTTACTTCTTTTGTCTTATATGAGGGATTTTGCATAAATAATTCTTTTTCTTCATTAAAAAGGATTTGATTTTGCCATATAATATTTAAAGATTTATTTGCAAATATAAGATAATAAGATCCAAAAACAAAAGATAAAATTACAATACAAAAAGCAAGCTCTAGGAGACTAAAAGCTTGCTTCATTTGTTTAAACTTACATTAAAAGCTTCAAAAAAAGCACCGCGCAAAGCTCTTTTTTCTAAAGCCTCAACTCCTCTTATAGTCACTCCTGCTGGAGAACAAATTTTTTCTTTAATAATAGCAGGATGTGTATGATTAAATAAAGCACTAAAGCTTTCAAAACAAGCACGAGTAAGCTCATAACTAAGCTCATTTTTTAGACCATTTTTCACACCTGCATTTGCTAAACTTTCTGCTACCAAAGCCAAAAACGCAGGAGCGCAGCCACTTAAAACCATAGCCACATCAAATTCTTTTTCATTTTGCAAACCTATGGTTTTACCAAAAGTATTTAACAAAGATAAAATTTCATCTTTATATAAATCATCTTCCATCAAATACGCAGTCGCTGAGGCTTTAAATTCAGCTGCTGTATTTGGCATGATTTTTATATAATTTTGCGCATTAACACAATGAAGTTGCTCAAAAGTAGTATTTGCTAAAACTGAAATAAGCCATCTTGCCTTGCCTTTTAATTTAATAGCTACTTCTTCTAAAGCATAAGGTTTAAATGCTAAAATAACATTTTTATCTTCTAAATCAAATTCTTCATAAGATAAAACTTCTAAATTTAAGCTACTAGCTTTTTTTAAATCCCTAGCAACAATAACTACTTTATAAGTATCTTTTAAACCTTTAGCTATAGCACTTGCCATAGCGCCATTTCCTAAAATATAAATTTCAGACATTATTTTGCTTGTTTAATAAAAGCTGAAATCTTTTCAGATTGAAAATAATTAGGATATTTGCTTGTATCTAAAATCACTTGTACTAAAGAATTATTATCATAATTCATCACAACAGGTGCTAAAAAATTAACTGTAGATTCTTCTAATGGCTCATTAATAGCGACAATAACAAATACACCAAAATTAGTTTGTTCATTTAAAGCTAATAATTCTTGATAATAATCAGGTACTTCAAAATCATAATCAGGACGGATCATATAAGGATCAATCATCACAAAAGAAAAATCTTTACCATCAAGGCTTTTAAGTCTATAAAAAACCTCATCTATTTTATAAAAGTTCATATTTTTGGTATCTTCAAACCCCAAAATAGGACATTTAACCTCTAAGTTCATTTTGCCTCCTAAAATCTATTGACTAAGAAATTACAACTCATAAAGCAATTTTAGTTCCAACTTTTTAAATTATGCTAATTAAAACTTTTTGATTATAATTTTAATTCAAAAATTAACATTTTCATAAACATAAAAACACTATAATTATAAACTATATAAATTTATAAGGTAACATCATGAAAAAACTTTTTATTTTTTCGTTTATTATCGCAGGTTTATTTTTAGGGGCATGCAGCTCAAAAAAAGCCGAAGATTTGTATAATCTAAGTTCGATGGAATGGTATCAACAAATTATAAAAGATTTACAAGAAAAAAATCTTGAAGCAGCTGATAAACATTATACTTCAATGGCGGCTGAACATATAGCTGATCCATTATTAGAACAAACTTTGCTTATATTGGCTCAAGCTCACATTAGTGAAGAAGAGTATGAAATGGCAAATTTTTATCTTGATGAATATTTAAATAAATTTGGTGATTCACAAAATGTAGCTTATATAAGATATTTAAAAATCAAAGCCAAATTTGACTCTTTTGCTGTTCCAAATCGTAATCAAGCACTAATGTTAAAAACAATAGAAGAAATCAAAGAATACAATCAAAGCTATCCTAATGTGCAATATAATGATTTAATTGACACCATGCTTACTAAATTTAATCTTGCGGTTTTTTATCTTGATACCAGCATAGCAGAGTTATATCATAAAAAAAATAGAGAGCAAAGCTATGAGATTTATAAGCAAAAAATAGAAAATTCCGATTTTAATAAAATCGATATGATTAAACCAGAACTTCCATGGTATAGAAAAATATTTGAAGAAGGTATAATGTAATGAAATTAGAAAACACTCAAAACTATCCAACAAAACTTCCTGTTCTTGTGGAAGATGAGCTTTTTTTATACCCTTTTATGATAACACCAATTTTTTTAAATGATATGCAAAATATCAAAGCCTTAGATACTGCTTTACAAAATGAAAGCATGATTTTTGTAGCACCATCTAAGATTGAAGGCGGACGTGCTTTTGATGAAATTTATGATTGTGGGGTTATTGGAACCATTATGAGAAAAGTTCCATTGCCTGATGGTAGAATTAAAATTTTATTTCAAGGTTATGCCAAAGCTAAGATAGTTGAAAAAATTTCAGATGACCCCTTACTTGCTCTAGTTGATTTAATCCACCAAGAACCATTATGCAGCACAAAAAAAGAAGCAATCATCGAAGTAGTAAGAGAAAAAGCTAAGGCTTTATCTACCGTAAGTCATTATTTTCCACCCGATCTTTTAAGAACCATAGAAGAAGATGTCGAGCCTGGTAGAATTTGTGATTTAATACTAAATTCCATTAAAATCAAAAAACAACAAGCGTATGAATTTTTCATCGAAACTAATTTAGAAACCAAGCTTTTAAATTTAATTGATTATTTAGCTAAAGAAATTGAAGCAAATAAAATTCAAAAAGAAATCAAAAACAAAGTTCATTCTAAAATAGATAAAGTCAATAAAGAATATTTCCTAAAAGAACAGCTCAAGCAAATTCAAAGAGAGCTTGGAAGTGACATACAAAAAGAAAGCGAAGTAGAAGAATATAATAAAAAATTAGAAAAGAAAAAAGCTTTTATGTATGAAGAAGCTTATAAAGAAATCAAAAAACAAATTCAAAAATACGAAAGAATTCATCAAGATAACTCAGAAGCCTCTATGGTGCAAACTTACATAGAAACGGTTTTAGACATACCTTTTGAACACTCTTCAAAGAAAAAACTAAATTTAAAAGATGTGTCTTTACAGCTTAACAGTGATCATTATGCATTAGAAAAACCAAAAGAACGTATTGAAGAATATTTTGCAGTAAAAGAGCTTTTAGAAAAACGCAAAATTAAAGATAGAGATGGTGCAAAAGTTATCTTGTGTTTAGTTGGACCTCCAGGTGTTGGTAAGACTTCCTTAGCAAATTCAGTCGCAAAAGCATTAAAAAGAGAATTAGTACGCATAGCTTTAGGCGGTTTAGAAGATGTAAATGAATTAAGAGGGCATAGAAGAACCTATATAGGAGCTATGCCAGGACGCATTATACAAGGACTTATAGAAGCTAAACAAAGCAATCCTGTAGTAGTGCTTGATGAGATTGATAAACTAAGTCGCAACCATAGAGGAGATCCAAGTGCAGTTTTACTTGAAATCTTAGATCCTGAACAAAATACTAAATTTAGAGATTATTACCTAAATTTCAACATTGATTTAAGTAAAATTATTTTCATAGCTACTGCAAATGATGCAAGTTTAATCCCACCTGCTTTAAAAGATAGAATGGAATTTATAGAACTTAGCTCTTACACTCCTCAAGAAAAATTCCAAATAGCTAAAAACTATCTCATACCTGATGAAATAAAAAAACATGGACTAAAAGAAAAAGAAATTAACTTTGATGATGAAGCTATAGAATTAATAGTCAGTGAATATACCAGAGAATCAGGTGTAAGAAATTTAAGAAGAAAGATTGCTGAAGTTTGTAGAAAATGTGTTAAAAAACTTCTTTTGGAAGAAAATATTAAAAACATTCATATTAATACTAAAAATTTAAAAGATTTTTTAAACAAAAAAGTCTTTGAAATAGAAAAACATGAAAAAGAAAATAAAATCGGTCAAGTAAATGGACTTGCATGGACTGCAGTGGGTGGAGATGTTTTAAAAATAGAAGCTATTAAAATCAAAGGCAAAGGTGAGTTAACTCTTACAGGAAGTTTGGGTGATGTGATGAAAGAATCAGCAAAAATTGCTCAAAGTCTTATTAAAAATTTAATTGATGAAGAACAAATCAAAACGCCAAAAAATCTTTTTTATAAAAAAGATGAAAGTATTTACAATCAATACAATCTTCATATTCATGTTCCAGATGGTGCAACACCAAAAGATGGGCCAAGTGCAGGTATAACAATCACCACAGCTATTGCCTCTATTTTTAGTGACAAAAAAGTAAGATCTGATGTTGCAATGACAGGAGAGATTGACTTAATGGGCAATGTTTTACCAATAGGTGGTTTAAAAGAAAAATTAATTGCTGCTTATAAAGCTGATATTAAAACAGCTATTATTCCACATAAAAACTACGAAAGAGATTTAAAAGATATCCCAGAGGAAGTAATAAAAAATATGAAAATAATTGGGGTAAAAACTTTAAATGAAGTATTAAAAATAGCTCTTGTGTAAAAACTAGAAGCTTATTAAGCTTCTAGTTTATCCATAATTAATTTGCTATCTTTTTCCAACTCTCTTATGTCACTAATAATTGAATCATAATCTTCTTTTGAAATATTTTCTTTTTTAGCTATTTCTATAGCTTTATTTGCAGAGTGTTGTATTTTTTCGCTCTTAGAATCCATTTCATTTTGAGAGATTAAAGGACAGAAAATACTTTTTG
Organism: Campylobacter sp. IFREMER_LSEM_CL2256; assembly: GCF_025771645.1. Taxonomy (NCBI): domain Bacteria; kingdom Pseudomonadati; phylum Campylobacterota; class Epsilonproteobacteria; order Campylobacterales; family Campylobacteraceae; genus Campylobacter; species Campylobacter sp. IFREMER_LSEM_CL2256. Next base: position 103,368 of record NZ_JAKMQQ010000001.1, on the reverse strand, counting down.
CATCTTCATCTTTACATAGACTGGAGATTGGATCAAGATTTTGTAGATTTTGCTGAGAACCATTAAGAGTTAGATAAACATCTGATTTATATAAAATATGATCTATTTTCATAGCCGATAAAGTCAAATCAGAAGCAAAATTAACAAATTCTTTTCCTAAATGAGAGCTTTTATCCTCTAATTTTCTAAATGCTTCGCTAAAATCAGCGATTTTGCTATTAGAAGAATTTGCAATATCAAATACCTTTTCACTATTTTCTTGTATTGAGCCAATTTCTTGATTCATTACTTGAATTGCCAAGGTAATCTCGCCAGTTGCTTTTTGTGTTTTTTCAGCAAGTTGTCTTACCTCATCTGCAACCACAGCAAAACCTCTTCCATGTTCACCCGCACGAGCAGCCTCAATAGCTGCATTTAGCGCAAGAAGATTAGTTTGATCTGCTATATCTCTAATAACTTCTACAATTGCATTAATACTCTGAGCATTTGAGGCAAAAGTATCAACAGCATTTTTACTCTCATCGGCCACTTGCATCATAGAAGAAATCGAATCTTGCAAATTGCCCACTTCTAAACCATTCTTTTGAGCAGTATCTGATATTATTTTAATATCACCAAAAACTTCCCTCATCAACTTAATAATACCATTTAAAGCAGAAGATAGGTCATTTAAATTTTTATTTTGACTATTTAAACTCAAATCCATCAATTCTCTTGATAAAGCATTTTTAAAAACAGATTTTCCTGTTTTTTCTATATCATCTAAAGCTTTATTGATAAAGTTAATATTATGAACAAAAATTCCTTTTAAACCTTCAGGAATAGCTCTTCTAAAATACTCACCCTTTTGAGAACAAGCAATAGAGGTATTAATTTCTCTCAAATAAGCTTCTAAGCCATCTATAGTATTATTAAGATTATCCGCAATTTCTTTAAGTTTTTTATTGCTACATTTAATGTATACAATTCTTGAATCAAAATTACCATTTTTTAATTCTCTACTAAGATCTAAGATTTTATCGCTAAATTGATCTTCTTTTTTTAAAACAACAAAAGCAAAAACAAACAATAATAACAAAGCCAAAGAAAACCCAAAAGAAATAAAATCCATAAAATATATAGAATTTGCACAAGATAAAATACCCAGACCAATACCAACTAATACTATATTTTTCATCAACATCCTTTTATTTTTGAATTTGCATTATTAATTCATTGTAGCTCATCCCATAAGATTTTACTACAGCATTTAGTTCTTCAAGTCCTGCTTTTATACCACCTTCCTTTTCTTTTCTTATAAGAACTTTATAAATTTCTTCTATTGTTTTAACAGCCTCTGCTTTAGGCTTTCTTCTTACTGAATAATAATTTAAAATATTTTCATTAGAATCACAAGAGGCTGTTATGTTTGCAAAAACCCAATAATAATCATTAAATTTTGTTTTATTTTTTACAAAAGCAAAAACCTCTCTTTTCATTTGAATATTATCCCATAAATATTTAAAAACAGTTCTTGGCATATCAGGATGACGCATAATACTATGAGGTTTATATAAAATTTCATCAATTTTATAATCAGAGTATTTTAAAAAATCCTCATTGGCATAGATAATTTCACCTTTTAAATTAGTTTTTGATGTTATTAAAACATCTGGAGTTAGAACTTTTTCCAAAGACATAGATAAATTCCTTAAATTTAAATTAATCAGACTAATTATACCTTTTTTTATAAAAACATTTTTTAAATATTTTTATAAAATTATTTTTGAAGCTCTAAAATTAACTGGTTATAACTCATACCATAAGAATTAACTATCTTCATAAGTTCATTCACTCCAGCTTTTATACCTCCAGTTTTTTCAGCTTCTAATAAAACCTTGTAAACTTGCTCTATAACTGGTATAGCCTCTCTTTTAGGTTTTCTTCTTACTGAATAATAATTTATAATATTTCCTTGATTATCAAATGAAGCTGTAACATTAGTAAAAACCCAATAATAATCATTTTGTTTGGTTTTATTTTTTACAAAGGCAAAAATTTCTTTTCCATCTTGTATATAATCCCACAAACATTTAAAAACCGTTTTTGGCATGTCAGGATGACGCACAATATTGTGTGGTTTATACAAAATTTCATTCATTTTATAACCAGCGTATTTTAAAAAATCATCATTAGCATAAATGATATCTCCTTTTAAATCTGTTTTAGAGGTTATCAATGTATCTGGTTCTAAAATTTTTTCTTGTGACATTTCTACCCTTTTTTTGATTTTATTTAAAAAATATTATATTTAATATATCATAAAATTTCATTAAAATTAAAACCTTTATCATAAAGTATCTTTCTAACTAATTCTTGATGTTCTTTTCCTTTAGTTTCTAAGGTAATTGAAATCATTGCATCACCATATTCAAGCTTAGTTGAAAATCTATCATAATCAATTTTAACTATATTAGCCTGAGCTTCCTTAATCGCATCACTTAAAGCACTTAAAGCCCCTGGTTTATCAACTAAAGTAACATTAATAAGCATTTTTCTAAAAGCTTTAAATAAGCCTTTTTCTATAATGATATTTAACATTTGCACATCGATATTTCCACCACTTAAAACCACACCGATTTTCTTATGATTTTTTAAATCTATTTTTTTATGCAAAAGTGCAGCTACTGCTGATGCTCCTGCTCCTTCAACTGTTATTTTGTGTTTTTCAAGTAAATACAATACCGCATTAGCTATTTCTTCATCATCAACTTGAATAAAATCATCAACACATTCAAGAATAATATCAAAATTAATTTTATTCACATCACGTACTGCTATGCCATCAGCTATAGTTCTAACAGCTTTTGAATTAATCATTTTTTTGCTTTTAAAACTCTCATACATCGCAGGAGCTCCCTTAGCACTCACTCCGATAACTTTTATAGCAGGATTAATTTGCTTAGCAGCACTTGCCACTCCACTAATCAAACCTCCCCCACCAACTGGAGCTAAAATCATATCCAAATCACTTATTTCATCAAGCATTTCAAGCATTAAAGTACCCTGCCCTGCTATAATACTTTCATTCTCAAAAGGATGAATAAAATTTAAATGATGCTCTTTAGCATAATTTAGTGCATAAGCATAAGCCTCATCAAAATTATCTCCTTTTAAAATCACTTTTGCGCCTAAATTTTTAGTCGCACTTACTTTTAATAAAGGCGTAGCTTCAGGCATAACAATCACAGCTTCTATGCCGAATTTTTTAGCACTAATTGCTACTCCTTGCGCATGATTTCCTGCGCTTGCAGCTATTACACCTGCTTGTTTTTGTTCTTTAGTTAAATTAGCTATTGTATTATAAGCTCCTCTAATTTTATAAGCACCTGTTTTTTGCAAATTTTCACATTTTAAAAAAACATCAGTTTCTAAAAACTCACTCAAAAAAGAAGAGTACACAAAAGGGGTTTTTAATACAAAATCTGCGATTTTTTGTTTTGCTTGATAAATTTTATTTAATTCAACCATGATTATCCTTTTTGTAGTTCTATTTTAATGCAACGATCTTGAACGCAATTTATACCATATTTTTTACATTTTTGCATTATTTCTTCATTGGCAATGCCAAGTTGCATCCAAAAATTTTTAATCTTTTTACTCAAAAGATCCTCAAAAATTTCATTTGCAAAACTTGCTTTTCTAAACATTACAACCGTATCAACTTCAAAAGGGATTTCTTTTAAGTTTCTATAAACTCTTTCATTTAAAATAAAATCTTCTTTAGGGTAGATGGGATAAATTTTATAACCTAAATCTTGTAAATATTTGCTTACAAAATGAGAAGGTTTATCTTGATTAGGGCTAAGTCCTATGATGGCTATATTTTTCATAGTACTTAGTATTTTATAACTATCACACAATACTTTTTTCCTTTTTAAAGCATTGTATCTAAAATCAAATTAACAAGAAGCTTTTTTTACAACCAACAAACAATACAAAATCAAAGCCATTGCAACTAATAAAGCACAAAAAGCATAAACATTAGCAAAACCTATACTTGGCTCTATAATGCCTAACAAATAAGGACTCACTCCTATACCAAAATCTAAGGCTATAAAAAATGTAGAATTAGCCAAACCCATTTTTTCTTTAGGTGCAAGTTTTATAGCTAAAGCTTGAGCACTTGAAGTAGCATTAGCATAACCTAACGCACAAAAAACTCCAGCTAAAATAATCATATAAAAATTTAATGCAAAAGCAAGTAAAAGCAAACATACTATAAAACTCAAAAAAGAAAAAATCATCACAATATTAGCACCATATTTATCAAACACTTTGCCAGCAAGTGGTCTAAAAACCATAGAAAATCCAGCATATATCACAAAAAACATAGATCCAGCAAAAGCTAAATTTAAACTTTGGGTATAAGCACTCATATAAGCTATAATAGCACCAAAAGGACATGCAAGCAAAAAGGTCACTAAGGCTAAATTTAAAACTGATTTTTCAAAATAATTATAAATACTAAATTTTCTTTTTATATGATGATGTTTTTTAAATCTTCTTACTTTTAAAAAAATAGACAAAACCAATGCAAAAACAATACTCAAACAAGCTATTAAAAAACTAAGCCAAAATTGATTGATAGAGTCAAGTTTTATGGCCAAAAAAGGCCCTAAGGCTGAAGTTAAAACAACGCTTGTAGCATAATATCCTATACCAACTCCTCTTTTATTGCTAGGTATTATCCTAGCAATAGCTGCCCCACAAGCACAAGAACAAATTCCATAACAAATCCCTGCTAAAAAGCGTATTAAAATCAAAAAATACACATTATAAAATTTCAAATATAGCAAATTAATAAAAAGATAAAACAAAAGTGAAAACACTATAACCTTTTTTATATTAACATCATCAATTATAGAACCAAAATAAAGTCTAGAAAGCAAAGCACCTATAACAAAAGCTCCCATGATAAGACCTGCGGTACTAGTTTGAAGGCTTAAAACACCTAAAACATAATCTGTGCTAGAAATAGTACTCATATAAAAAACAAGACAAATAGCAAAATTTATCCCAAAAATACAGAAAAAATTTATATTAAATAAATTATATTTTTTACTTAATCCCATGAAAAAACCTTTTAAATTTTCTCATTGATATAATCAAGTAATTTTAAAAGTCTTTCTTGATCTTTTACATCTAAGATATCTAAAATATTTCTTTCATATTTTCTTATATAAGCATTTGCATCTAAAAAAATTTCCTTACCTTTAGCGCTTAAAGTAATGATTTTTTCTCTTTTATCATCTGCTTTTAAAAACTCTATATATTCAAGTTTTGCTAATTTAGAAACAACTCTAGAAAGTATAGCTTTATCCATCTGATAAAACTCACATATTGGAGCTAAAGTACTATAGCCATGATGATTTAAATATACAAAAACCCTCCAATCACTTGATTTTAATCCAAAGGGTTTTAAAATTTCATTGACTTTATAGAGTATTTTTCTATTTGTATAAGTAATTTTTTGAAATAAAATAAGAAATCCTTTATAAAAATTAATTGATTAAATCAACTATTTTTATAATAACAAAGCTTGTATAAATTCTAACTTATACTAAGCTTTTATTTTTAAATGCACCCCACATTCAAAATGAGGGGTATTAGCAAATTGATCAAAAAAGGCTAAATTTAAAATTTCGTGACTTTGACATAAGATTTCGAGATTTTCTTTTAAAGTGATAGGATTACACGAAATATAAATGATATTTTCATAATTTTTAATAAGTTCAATCACACTTAGATCAAGCCCTGCTCTTGGAGGATCAACTAAGACATGAGATATTTTAAAGCTATCTAAATCTATGTTTTTTAAACGGTTAAATTCTCTTTCTTTTTTCAAAGCTTGACTCAACTCTTCACTAGAAAGTCTTGTAAAAGTTATATTTTCAATAGAATTTAAAACACAATTTTTTAAAGCAAATTCGATATTTTTTTTAGAAATTTCAGTTGCTAAAACTTTGTTAAAATTTCTTGCTAAAGCTATGGTAAAATTTCCATAACCACAATAAAGCTCTAATAAATCTTGTTTAAAATCACTTCCAATGCAAGATATAACCCACTCGATCATCTTTTCATTGATGAAAGTATTAGGCTGGATAAAACAATCATTATTAAACTCATATAAAAATTCATTTGTATTGATTTTTAAAGCTTGTCTTAAATTTTCTCCATTAAATACAAGTTTTTTACCCCTGCTTCTTGCTATGAGTTTGAGATTTAATTTTTCTGCTAATTCTTGTAAATCTTGTACAATTAACTCTATATTTTTATGGAAAAGCAAAGTAATACTTAAATCTAATTTTGTAGCTAAAAACTCTACTCCAAAAAGCTTATGTTTTAAATTTTCATTTAGATTATTTAATAAAATAGGCATACAGTCTTGAATTTTTTCATCTGCTATATCAAATTTCTCAATAGGAATTTTTTTCTTATTTTCAAACATTGCATAAGAAATTTCCCCATTTTCATGATGATATATAGAAAATTCTGCCCTAGTTCTATAAGCTTTTAAAGGTGATTTAAAGCACTGAATTTCTCCATTATATAAAGAAGAAAACAATGCTTTATTTAAAGCAATTTTTTCTTCAAAATGCATTTACGCATCTACCTTTTTGCCAACTACAAAAAGTAAAGCTATCATAGCTAAGATTCCAAAAACAAGCCCTAGCCATACATTAAGTCCTAATGCTACCGGTAAATAACCACAAAGTATACTAATAGCACAAACACTCAAAGCATAAGGCATTTGTGTACTAACATGAGCTAAAAGATCACACTTACTTCCCATAGATGAAAGTATAGTTGTATCAGAAATTGGTGAGCAATGATCTCCAAAAATAGCTCCTGTTAAAACCCCTGAAATATTAATAATCATATATTGGTGCAACTCTGCTCCGCTTAATTCATTATGAACCCCAACAGCCATAGCTAAAGGAATAGCCAAAGGCATTAAAATACCCATAGTTCCATAACTAGTTCCCGTTGAAAAAGAAATAATAGAAGCAAAAATAAAAATTGCTGTAGGAAGCAAATAAATAGGTGTTTTATCTGAAAATAAATCAATTAAATATTTAGAAGTTCCTAAATCCTTAATCACAGAAGCTAATGACCATGCACAAAGTAAAATAATCACAGTCATAATCATAGTCCTCCAACCATGGGTCCAAACTGCAATAGCTTCTTTTAAAGTAAATATTTTTCTATACATTCCTAAAATAATAGCTACTATGGTAGCTAAAAGTGCTGCTTGAAATAATACAACCGAAGCATCAGCTGCGCCAAAAGTTTCTCTAAAGGCAAATAAACTAAATGGTGCTGCATCAATTTGTGCTTTAATACTCGCATCATCTAGGGCATTATAACCACTAAAATAAAAACCTATAAATGAAAATACAATCAAAACAGCTAGAGGTATAATAGCATTAGAAGCTTGTAATTTTACATGCTCTTTTGGCTCTAAAACCTTATCTTCTATATTATCAATTTGCTCATGACCATGAGAAAATTTACCCGCTCTAGCTCTAAGCTCAGCTTTTAACATAGGTCCAAATTCTCTACCTGTATAAATAGTCAAAACAACAAAAATCAGCATAAAAAGATTATAAAATCTATAAGGTAAGGTTTGTACAAAGATTTCAAAAGCATTGATTTCTTCTTTTACTATACCTAAATGCGCAAAAGTTGCATTATCGATTAAATCATATCCGCTACGAATTAAAGAAATTTCAAGTCCTATCCAAGTAGAAATGATAGCAAGACCAGTAATTGGTGCTGCAGTTGCATCCATAATAAAAGCAAGTTTTTCACGACTTACTCTAAATTTATCTGTCACTGGACGCATGATAGGACCTACGATTAATGAATTAGCATAATCATCAAAGAAAATAAAAATCCCCATGCACCAAGTAGCAAATTGTGAGCTTTTTGCCTGCTTAGCTTTAGTAGAAAGCCAAACCGCAACCGCTTTTGTACCACCTGTTTTAGTAATAAGAGCTACAACCCCACCTATAGTTAAAACTTGCAATAAAATTCCTGCATTACCAGGACTTGCCATGGCATTTACCACTTTAGAAATAAAGCCTGTAAAAGAAGCAATGATAGCATGATAAATGCTATTTTCAATAAGTCCTAACATAAAAGTACCACTTAATGCACCAATAAACAACGAAAGCACTACATCTTTAGTAATAAAAGCTAAAATAATAGCTATCACCGGTGGTAAAAGCGTCCAAACTCCAAAAAGTTCTGCATTTGCTTGTGCATCAGCAAATAATAATAAGGGAGCTAATAATAAATAAAAAATTTTCATATTTTTCCTTAAGTTTTTATATTTTCTCGCTAAAAGTTCCTGCCCATGTTTGAGTCACAGGCATAAGTTCAATTTCGTTAATATTAATATGCTCAGGCAAGCTAATAATAAAAGTAATAATTTTTGCTATATCTTCAGCTTTAATATATTTAGTATTTTCATAAACCTCATCAGCCTTTTTAATATCACCTTTAAATCTCACTTCACTAAATTCAGTTTTACAAAGCCCTGGAGCTATATTTGTTACCTTTATATTACTTCCGCGCAAATCCGTTCTTAAAGCTTTAGAAAATTGTGCCACAAAAGCCTTAGTTCCACAATAAACATTACCTCCATAATAAGGCACATTTGCCGCAATTGAACCAAGATTAATCACATGAGCATTTTTTGCCTTTCTAAGTAAAGGTAAAGTAGCTCTTGCTATATATAAAAAGCCTTTGATATTAGTGTCTACCATGGCTTCAATATCTTCAATATCCAAAGAATCAAACTCATTTAAACCCAAAGCAAGACCTGCGTTATTAACAAGTAAAGAAATATTTTGTAAATCTTGAGGTAAATTTTCAATTGCTGTAAAAACCGCTTGTTTATCCCTAACATCAAGCACGATAGGATAAATTTTATCCCCATAAAGCTCTTGTAGTTTTTCTAACCTTTCTTTACGTCTTGCTATGGCTATAACCTTATAATCAAGTTCTATTAAGGCTTTTAAACTCTCTAGTCCAAAACCTGAACTTACCCCTGTTATTAAAGCAATTTTCATGGTTGCGCCTCTTCATATAACATCAAATTTTCATTTTCTTTTAAACCAAGTTTTCTTAAAAATTTAATATTTTCTTCTTTTTTTGCAATGATTGCAAAATCAAGAGCATTAAATCCTAAATCATCTATTTCTTTATAATTAGCTTTATAATCTATAAGCAACTTAAGCATTTTTACATCAGCATAATTTGCCCCATGCATAAAGATATTTTTAGAAGTATGCTCAAGCGCACATAAGGTGATAAAATATGGCGTATTGCTTCCCATACTGGCAATAGAAAGTTTTTCATTATCATTAATGTATTTTTGATTTACATTTGCACCATTTTCAAGCAAAAGCTTGGCAACCTTATAGTTGTTATATTCAACAGCATAAAACAAAGGTGTTTTTCCAAAAGAATTTTTATAATCAACCACCGCTTCATTTTCAAGCAAAAGCTTAACATTTTCTGCATTATCTAGTGCAAAAAATAAAGCAGACTCATAACCTTCATTTATTTTTACACCTAATTTAATAAATTCTCTTATAATCTCACTTTCTCTATTATTTAACAAGGCTGATTTAAAACCATTGTTTAATTCTAAATTACTAATTTTTTTAGTATAAATATACTCTTTAATCTGCTCCAAAGAGTTATTTTTATTAGCTACAAATTTTTCAAAATCTGAAATATCTTTAAAGATTTTAGTCTCGCCAACTGCCCAGTTTAAAAATTCATTCAAAGCATTACTAGCAAAATAAATTGCACTTGCTTTATCTAAATTAAATTCCTTTTGAAAATATCTTGTTAAAGGATTAATCGCATTATTATATTCTTTCCAAAATTCCTTAAAAAGTTTAAAATTTCCAATGCTTTGATAAGCCCAAAATCTAAAATACGCTTTTAATTTTGCAAATTTTTCTTCAAGTATTATAGGATCTTGTAAAGTCTTTTGATAGTCTTGTGGATCAAGTGCAATTTCTAATAATTTAAAATCAAATTTTCTCAAATCACTAAAATATTCTCCACCCATACAAGCACTATTACTTCCTCTAATTTCATTAGCAAGCTCATATAATCTTTTTGTGATTTGATAATTTTTTAAAGAAAAAGCACAATTTAAATCCACTTGAGCAAAATCTTGTGTATTTTTTGGCTCAAATTCTTTGAAAAAATCAGCTTTATTTTCCTTAACATACTCACAACTATAATCCAAAGCTAAAGCATTTAAACTTATAATCAAACTAAATAATAAAATCTTCAAATATTTTCCTTGAATATAAATTAAATCACTATTTTAACTAAATTTTTGCTTTAATAACAATTAATTAATTTAAAATTCATACAATGCTTGCTTTTAAATAAGGAAAAATATGTATCAAAGTTTTTACAAGGCTAATTTTGCTTATATTCTTTTACAAAGTGATAAAGATAAGCTTATTAATGTTGATTTTACTATATATAAACCTAATTTTACCAAAGATAACCCCCCCCCTGTTTTAGAACAAGCCTTAGAAGAACTAGACCTTTATTTTAACAAAAAACTTTTTGCTTTTAATACTCCTCTAGCTCTTCAGGGAAGTGAATTTGAACAAAAAGTATATAAAGCTTTGATAAAAATTCCTTATGGGCAAACTAAAACTTATCAAGAAATTGCTTCTTTCATCAATCACCCAAAAGCTTTTAGAGCAGTAGGTAATACAAATTCTAAAAATAAACTTGCAATTTTTATACCTTGCCATAGAGTAGTAGCTAAAAATCACTTAGGTGGATACAATGGTGGTTTATTTATCAAAGAGGCTTTACTTAAATTAGAAGGCGTGCTTTAAAATGCCAAGTTTATTGCTAGCAAGTTTTATTTGGGCTTTTTCTTTTCCATTAATTGGACATTTTATTACCTTAGAAATGGATAGTTTTTTTGCAGCATTTGCAAAAGTTTTTTTATCTTTATTGGTATTTTTACCTTTTTTAAATTTTAAGATAAATTTGCATTTAAAACTAAAACTCATAAGCATTGGGGCTTTGCAACTTGGCGTGATGAATTTATTTTATTATCATTCTTTTTTATATTTAAGTGTAAGCGAAGTAGCGCTTTTTACGATTTTTACACCTTTTTACGTTGTGCTTTTTTATGGGCTTTTTTCAAAAAATCTTAGATATTTATATTTTATAAGTATTTTTATATGTATTATGGGTGCTTTTGTAGTTAAATTTGATAATATTAACTCTAATTTTTTATATGGCTTTTTACTTATTCAAGGGGCTAATTTAGTATTTGGAGCTGGACAAAGTTTTTATAAAATTTTATTAGAAAAAAATACAAATTTAAGCCAAAAAGAAGCCTTTGCTTATTTTTATTTAGGTGCAATCAGTATAACCTTACCTGCTTTTTTATTTTTTGGAGATTATAATAATTTACCATCCAATTTAAGCTCTTGGATAGCTTTGATTTATCTTGGGACTATTGCTTCAGGACTTGGATATTTTTTATGGAATAAAGGCTCTACTGAAGTAGATAGTGGAGTTTTAGCCTTGATGAATAATGCCATTATACCTATAAGTATTTTTATCAATATGAGTATTTTTGGAGTAGATGTAGAACTGCTACCTTTTTGCATGGGGACTTTAATCATTCTTTTTTCATTTTTTATACATAAAAAAATCATGCATTATTATAATAAGAAATCTTACTCAAATACAAACCACTAGCAGGAGCTAAAAATCTACAATGAGCTTTTTTAGCATTAATTTGTTCTAAAAGCTCATTTTGGCTCATTTTTCCTTCTAATACTTTTAAAATACTTGCCATCATCATTCTAATTTGTGATCTTAAAAAGCCATTTGCTTCAAAATAAAACACAGTGTAATTTTTATAAGCATAAACTCTAGTTTTATACATTTTTCTTATACTTGTTTTGCTATCAGAACCTTCTTTTTGAAAGAGTTTAAAATCATGCTCTCCTTCAAATAAAAATGCAATTTCCTTGGCTAATTCAATATTTATTTTTGGATAAAAATGTACATAAGAGGCTAAAAAAGGATTATATTTTTCATGACTTATAATGTAGCGATATACTCTTTTTTGCACATCAAAACGCACTTGAAAATTTTCTTGCATTCTTTGAATATGCTTTATATGTATAAATGGGTGTGCAAAATAATTGATTTTATTTTTTAAATATACAAAATCTTTAAAATGTTCTCCCGCTTTTACACAAGCGACCGCATTAAATGCATGCACACCTTTATCAGTTCTTGAAGCAAATAAAGGCTTTTCATAAATACCCAAATGCGACAAGGCCTGCGCTAAGGTATCTTGAACACTAAGCTTATGTGGTTGGGTAGCTGAACCTTGAAATTTAGAACCATCATAAGAAAAAGTTAATTTTAAAAGCATTAATACTTACTTGCAATTTTTGCTTTAAAATAAAACAAAGAAGTAACTAAAAAGCTTGAAAAAATCACAGCAATAGCTACAAAAGGAGGATTATAAAAACTAATCAAAAGCGTAAAATAAGCAAAAATAATCACAAAAATTCCAAAATAAGCAAAACCTTTTTCATAACGATAAGTTACTATACCAAAAGAGAGTGCAAAAAGCACGCTAGCTAAAGGAAATAAAGCTATAAGAATATAAATAACAAATTCTTTTGCTTTTTCTTTATTGCTTGTCACATCAGACCAATACCCATAAAAACTTTGAGTATTTAATTCTTTAGAAGAAAGCTTGCTTTTAATTAATAAATTTTTAAAACTAGAAATATGCCAATCTTCTTCTTTAATCTCATAAGCCTTTCCCTCATCTAGCTTAAAAGTAATAACCCCATCATTTGTTTCTAACTTTCCTTCTTTGGCTAAAATCACTTGTTCTTTATCTTGTAGATTTTTCTTTGGATGATACATTATGATATTTTTATAAGTTTCATTAGAATTTTTAGCATCAATAAAAACAAGCCATTCCCCATATCTTTGTCCAAATTCTCCTGTTTTTATGCTTACTTTAGCGCTAATTTTTTTATAATCTACAAAATTATCAAAAAGTTCAAAAGATATAGGTATAAAAACCAAAACCACCACAAGCATAAAAGCACTTACTAAAGCTGCAATTTTTGCAAAAAAACTTGCTATCATGCTTGGAGCTATACTCAAAGCAAACAACACCGTGCTTTCATTTTCCCTAGAAAGCCTATAAAAGGCCAAAGTCAAAGCTATGAAAAAAGATATGGGTAAAGTAAAAATCAATATCTTTGGTAAAAGATAAATATATAATTTGATTAATTCAAAAAAAGTAATTTCAATATAAGCAGTAATTTTAGCAAGTTGTATAAAAAATATAATCGAAACAATAATGAATAAGGTAAAAAATAAAGACAACATTGTGCTTAAAAACTGATTAAGCAAATACTTATAAACTAGCTTCATAATATACTTTCTATACTTAGATTAATCAAAATTCCGCAAAATAAAAAAGGAATCATAGGCATTTGATAATCCTTCTTGGCTATTTTTATAAACATCAAAAGACTTAAAAAACTTGCAATAAATAAAACCAAAAAGCCTTTTTCATAGCCAAAAATTCCAAAAATCAAAGCTATTATTATAACATCACCTTCCCCTAAACTTTCTAAAATTTCATCTCTTTTTTTAAAATTTTTAATAAAATTAATTACACTTTTTAGTATGAAAATTAACCCCGCCCCAAAACACACGCGAAATAAAAAGCTATCTTGAAAATCCTCTAAATTTAAACCATTTTGCAAAAAATCAAAACAAAAAGCTAAAATAAATAAAATCCAAAGCCAAAGCTCACTCACTGCTTTTAAATAATAATCCATCCAAGAAAGCGCTAATAATATAGCTAGCATACAAGCAAAAATTAAAATTTGAAAAACATCTTCGATTAAATAAAAAGCAAAGACAAACAAACACGCACAAATAAATTCATTAAAAGGATAAATCAAAGAAATTCTTTCTTTGCAAAAAGCACATTTACCTTTTAAAAATACAAAAGATAACAAAGGAAAAAGATGATAAAATTTCAAAGTTTTAAGACACTTAGGACATTTTGATCTTGGACTTATTATACTTTCTTTATGAATCGTTCTTAAAATCAAAACATTGACAAAAGAACCCATACAAAGCCCTAGTAATAAAAAGAAAAATATCATTTACCAAAAGTTCTTTTGCGTTTTTTAAACTCAGTAATAATATTTGCGATTTCTTTTTTAGTAAGTGCAGGAAATAAGGTTTGACTAAAATAAATTTCTGCATAACTTGATTGCCATAATAAAAAATTTGAAATTCTTTTAGCACTCCCTACCCTTAAAAACAAATCCACATCCTCGCTTAAGTCAAGATTTGCTTGTATATTTGCTTCATTAATTTCAAGATTTTTTTCAATCACCTTTTTAACCGCTCTAACTATTTCATCCTTACCTCCGTAAGAAATAGCCAAATTAACGCATAATTTTGTGTAGTTTTTAGTTTGTTCTTGTAAATTTTGTATTTTTTTTAAGGTTAATTCATCTAAAAGACTTAAATTTCCTATGGCTTTAAAACACACTTCATTGGCTACAAATTTATTTAAAGACTCATCAAGATATTTATTTAATAGTTTAAAAAGAAACTCCACTTCTTCTTTTGGTCTTTGCCAATTTTCTGTACTAAAAGCATAAAGGGTTAAATTTTGAATTTTTTCATCTATACATACTTCTATGATTTTTTCAACAACTTTAGCACCTTGACTATAGCCAATTTTTTCTAAAAGTCCATTTTTTCTAGCCCATCTTCTATTGCCATCCATTACCACAGCAAGATGTTTTAACTCATTCATTCTATCCCTTTATATCCATCAATCTTTTAAAAACAAACATAGGATTAAGCGTATTAACTACTTCAAATTTAAAATACTCATTTAAAAAATGCGCTACTTTGGCAAAAGGTGTTTGTATGCGTGTGATTTTACCATTATCAATTATAATTTTTAAAGCACCAAAAATTTCAAAATACAAATACACCTCTAAAATATTTCCATTTTTCTTAGCTTCAAACAAAGCCCTATTTCCCTCATAAACAAAAGGTATATGATAAATTCCTTCAAAAAATGCGAAAAACATTTCCTTATAAATTTCAAACTCATATGCGCTTTTACTTTCTATAAGCCTTTGAATAATGAATTTTTTATACCAAGCTTTTTCATCACCTTCTTGCAAAAGCTTTTCTATAAGTTCAGCCCCTTCTTCAAAAAGTCTAATTTTAGGCTTTTTCAAAAGATTTTTAAAAGAAATCACGCCTTTGTCTTCATAAACTTCAGCTAAATACTCCTCCCCTACTTCAAGCTCTATCAAACTTTTTGTTTCAAGCTTTTTAGTGTTTAAAAGCAATACATAGCGATTATATGCACGTTTTTCCAAAATTTGCATTCTTACAGGTAAAGTTGAGTTGATGATATTCACCAAAGTTTCCTTAATTCTTGTGCCAAAATAAAGCCAAGTTTTTCTTTGCTTTGTTTAGAACTTTGAGAAATACTATCTTTAGTGATAAAACAAATGCTATTTTCATCACCTCCAAAGTTCATTTGCTCATTTAAGACATTTAAACACACCATATCTAAATTTTTACTAACTAAAGATTTTTTAGCATTTTCTAAAGCATTTTGCGCATCAAATTCCATCTTAAAGCCTATTTTTTTACCTTTAAAATCTAAATTTTTTAAGATGTCTTCATTCAACTTTAATTTTAAATCAAGTCCGTTTAAATGCTCATTTTTCTTAATCTTACCCTTATAAGCTTTTAGAGTAAAATCACTCACAGCAGCAGCCATAATTAAAGCATCAAATTCTTTGTATTTTTGCAATTTTTCTTTTAATTCTAAAGAAGATTCAAATTTTTCTAATTTATAAGGTGTTTTAAACTCTACTGAGCTAACTAACACTACTTTAGCACCTAAAAAATACAAGGCATCGGCAACCGCCTTTGCCATTTTTCCACTTGAAAAATTACTAATACATCTTACATCATCAATTTTTTCTTTAGTGCCGCCACCACTTACAATAAAACTTTTATCTTTAAAAAAATCTTCCTGCATTAGACTTCTTTTTAAAGCATTTATAATACTATCAAGCTCAGCCAAAGCTCCCAAACCCTCATCTTTACAAGCTAGAGTTTTTACTACAGGATCAATGATAATATAACCTTGTTCTTTTAAATTTTTTAAAGAATTTTGAGTGCTAAAATGTAAATACATGTTTGTATTTGCAGCAGGTGCGATTAAAAATGGTTTATTTTTATCCACTGCTATTAAAGTTTGAATAAATAAATTATCTGCTATACCATGGTTTAATTTATTGATAGAATTTATACTAGCAGGCGCAAAAAGCACACAATCACAAGTCTTACTAAAAGCTATATGATTATTAGTATTTTGCCAACTTTCGTTATCTTCACATAAAATTTCATCCGCTAAAGCTTCAAAGCTAAGCTTAGTGCCAAATTTTAAAACTCCCAAACTTAGCAAAACTTTAACCCTAAAACCTTCTTTTTTTAATAAAGAAATAAGCTCATAAGCTTTATAAAAGGCTATACTTCCACTTACTGCTAGTAAGATTGTTTTCATTTTTTACCTAATTTTTTATAGTAAAAATCTTCTATGATTTGCACTTTTGCTCTATTGATATGTAAAGAGCCTTTTTCTACATCCTTACACACAGTACTTCCTGCTGCGATGATTACCTCATCTTTTATCTCAACCGGAGCGATAAATTGTGTATCTGAACCTACAAAAACATTTTTACCTATTTTAGTTTTGTGTTTTTTAACCCCATCATAATTACAAGTGATAGTACCACAACCTATATTAGTTCCCTCATCTATTTCACAATCTCCTAAATAACTCAAATGTCCTGCCTTAATTCCATTTAATAAAGCATTTTTACATTCTACGAAATTTCCTATATGGGTATTTTTAAGCTGACATTTTGGACGCAAATGCGCCAAAGGCCCTACATCGCTATTTTCCACTATACTATCTTCAATCACACTTGAACTTTTAATGATAGAATTAATGATTTTTGATTTTCCTTCTATACGCACATTTTCATATACTTCACACTCACCTACAAACTCAACCTCATCTGAAATAAAAGTCGTCACAGGCATGTGAAAAATCACGCCTTGCCTCATCCATTCTTTTTTAATCGCTTCTTGCATAAGATCTTGAGCTAGACAAAGCTCAATTTTATCATTTACCCCCATAAAATCTTGCTCATTTACAAACACCGCATCGATTTCAT
Source organism: Campylobacter sp. IFREMER_LSEM_CL2256 (assembly GCF_025771645.1). Lineage (NCBI taxonomy): Bacteria > Pseudomonadati > Campylobacterota > Epsilonproteobacteria > Campylobacterales > Campylobacteraceae > Campylobacter > Campylobacter sp. IFREMER_LSEM_CL2256. The sequence continues at coordinate 85,978 of NZ_JAKMQQ010000001.1, read as the reverse complement.
AGCCCTTTTCTTTTGCTAAATAAACCGCATCGGTTAAATAATATTCTTTGGCTTTGTTATCATTTTTTATCAGAGGTAATACTTCTTTTAAAATTTGTGCTTTTATAGCATAAACACCACTATTGCAAATATTTATAGCAAGTTCTTCTTTGCTTGCATCTTTTGTTTCTACTATTTTTTGAATTTTATTTTCTTTTAATACTATTCTTCCATAACTTTTTGGATCTTTTGCCTCAAAAACTGCCACATTAAAATCACTTTCATTTAAAGCTATTTTTTCTAAATCATCTGCCTTAACTAAAGGCATATCACCACATAAAATCAAAACTTTTTCATGCTTACTCTCATAACCCCTTAAAGCCCCTGCAGTACCTGGAAAATTTTGCAAGTCTTGCTCTAAAAAGCGTGTATTTGGAAAATGCTCTAAAACAACTTGCTCAACCTTTTCTTTTTGATGAGAAAGCACCACACATACATCATCACTAATTTTATATGCTTGTTTTAAAATATGTAAAATCATTGCTTTTGAGCAAATTTTTTGAAGCACTTTTGGATTTTGTGATTTCATACGCGTGCCAAGTCCAGCAGCCAAAATAAGCACAGAAATTTTCATAATTTACCTTTGTTTTAAAAATTATTGCTTATTTTAACAAGCTAAAGTAAAAATTCTTATTTTTATAAAATCATTTTTATTCTTTTAAGAGTAAAATTGCTAAAATGACGCTTTTAATTTTAACCAAGGAAATATTTTGAGGGTTTTACTAGCTTTATTTTTATCAAACTTGGCTCTTTTAGGTGCTGAAGCAACCATACCAACTGTAAATTTAAGCCTTAGTGCTCCAAATAGCCCACAACAACTCGTAACAACCCTAAATATAGTTATAGTTTTAACCATACTAGCTCTTGCGCCTACCATTGTTTTTGTAATGACTTCATTTTTAAGACTTGTTGTAGTATTTTCTTTTTTAAGAACAGCCCTTGGTACTCAAACTATGCCACCAAATACTATCTTGGTTACCTTAGCTTTGATTTTAACTTTTTTCATTATGGAGCCTGTGGCTACAAAATCATATAATGAAGGTATAAAGCCCTATATCGCTGAACAAATAGGTTATGAAGAAGCTTTTGCTAAAGGCGTTAAGCCTTTTAAAGATTTTATGCTAAAAAACACTAGGGAAAAAGACTTAGCGCTTTTTTATAGGATTAGAAATTTAGAAAATCCAAAAACCATAGATGATGTGCCTTTAACAGTTTTAGTGCCGGCCTTTATGATAAGCGAGCTTAAAACTGCTTTTGAAATAGGCTTTTTACTTTTCTTGCCATTTTTGGTTATTGATATGGTGGTAAGCTCGGTATTAATGGCTATGGGTATGATGATGCTACCTCCTGTTATGATTTCTATGCCTTTTAAACTTTTGATATTTGTGCTTGTAGATGGATGGAATTTACTCATACAAAATTTAGTCAAAAGCTTTTTAACTTAGCAGAATAAAATGTATATTTTTTCTTCCTTATTTAGTATATTTTGTTTGCTTTTTGGTGGATATTTTGCTAAAAAAATCAAAATTTTAAAACAAAAACAAGCGCGTGCTTTTTTAGATTTTGCTATTATTTTTGCATTGCCTTGCTTGATTTTTGAGCGTGCTTATCATTTAAATTTTGATTTTTCTTTGATTGTTATTATATTGCTTGGGTTGGGCTGTGCTATTTTTTCAGCATTATGTTGTGTATTTTTAGCTCTTTGTTTTAAATTTAGCAAAAGCACTCTTGTAAGTATTTTTTTACTTTCTAGCTTTGGAAATACTTTATTTGTAGGTATACCTATTATTAGTGGAATTTATCAAGATCCTCATTTTTTGGGAGAGATTATCCTTTATGATGCTCTTGCTACTTCTTTGCCAGTGGCACTGCTTGCTCCCTTTATCATATCTTTAGCTAGTGAGCAAAAGGTAAGCTTTTTACAAAATCTTAAAAAAGTTTTTACTTTTCCACCTTTTGTTGCTTTGATTTTAGGACTTTGTTTTAAGTTTGCTACACTTCCTGATTTTATCTTTGAACCTTTGCGTATGCTTGGAGCTAGTGCCACACCTATAGCGCTTTTTGCCATAGGTTTAAATTTAGGCTTTTTAAGTATAAAAACTTCCTATAAAGCAACTATAATAGTCATTTTTGGCAAAATGATACTCACACCTTTAATCTTTTTAGTGCTTTTAAAGCTTTTAAATTTCAAATTAAACCCTAGCTCTATCATCGCTTTACTTGAATCAGCTATGCCTACTATGACAATGGTTGCAGCTATGATTATGAAAGCAAAACTTGATACGAATTTAGCGGTTAGTTCTGTAGCTTTTGGTATAGTTTTTGCCTTTATTTCTTTACCTATTTGGGTATATTTTTTAAGCTAAGGATATAAATGGCATTTGCTATATTTGGAAAATATCTTTATGATGATCTTGCCTTTACCCTTAAAGCCTATACTCAAAAAGAAAGTAAAAAAGCTTTTAAAGCTATAGAAAAATATAAAAGTCAATATTATTTTTTAGGTTATATTCAATATGAATTTTATAAATATCTAGATGATAAAAATTATAAAAGCAAAGAGCCTTTTTTATATTTTTTTGCTTTTAAAACAAGAAAAATCTTTATAAGTGAAGAAAAAAATTTAGACTTTTACCCAAACTTTTCATCTAATTTAAATCAAGAAAAATATTTTGAAAACTTTGACAAAGTTAAAGATGCTATAGCTAAAGGTCAAAGTTATCAAGTTAATCTCACTCAAGAATTACATTTACAATCAAATCTTAATGTGTATGAGAGTTTTTTAAGCCTTTATCCTAAACAAAATACCCCTTATAAGGCTTATATGAAAAATGAATTTTTAGAACTAGCTTCATTTTCACCTGAGCTTTTTTTTAAAATCAAAAATAAAAAAATCATCACAAAACCCATGAAAGGCACAATCAAACGCTCAAATAATCCAAAAGAAGATGAAATTCTAAAAAACTTTTTAAAATGCGATGAAAAAACCATTAGCGAAAATGTAATGATAGTTGATTTATTACGCAATGATATTTCAAAACTCATCAAAAAACATTCTTTAAAATGCGAACTTTTTAAGGTTAAAACCTATCCTACCTTACACCAACTCATTTCAAAAATAAGCGGAAAATTAAAGCCAAAAAATGATTATTTTAAAATTTTCAAAGCCCTTTTTCCATGTGGATCTATCACAGGCGCACCCAAAATAGAAACCATTAAACTCATAGAAAATTTAGAGCAAAGAAAACGCGGGATTTATTGTGGAGCTATAGGTTTAATCCATAAAAACAAAGCAAAATTTAGCGTAGCCATACGCACTTTAGAGAAAAAAAATAATGATGATTTTTTAAGATATGGTGTGGGAAGTGGGCTTGTATGGGACTCGCAAAAACAAGATGAATTTGAAGAATTAAAGCTAAAAAGCAAAATTTTAGAACCTAACTTTTACTTGTTTGAAACAATGTATTATAAAAATCATTCTATTTTATTTTTCAAAGAACATTTACAAAGAATTTTAAACTCAGCTAAATTTTTTGGCTTTGATACTCAAAGATTAATACATAATTTTAAAAATATACTAGAGAGTAAAGATAAAAAATTCCATTTTAAATCTTTACAAAATTTCAATAATTTTGTTTTCAACCATCATCATTTTTTTACAAAAAGTAATTTTACTCAAAAAGGTTCAAAAGCTATTAAATTAAAACTTTTCAAAAATGGCCTTTATGAGTTTGATTTTAGCAATATGCAAGAAAATTCAAGCAAAAAACTACTCATAAGTAAAAACACCGTAAAAGTAAATCTTTTAACACACCATAAAACTTCTCTGCGTAATTTATATGAAGCAAATTCTCATCTATGGAAGGAAAATATTTGCTATGACATAGTTTTTTTTGATGAAAAAGGCATACTTTGTGAGGGTTCAAGAACTAATATTATTATAAAATTAAATGATGAGTATTTTACTCCTTATGCTAAAAACTGTCTCAATGGCATTTATAGACAAGCACTCTTAAAACACAAGCTCATCAAAGAAAAAGATATCACTAAAAATGAGCTTTTAAATGCTAAAGAAATTTATGCTATTAATTCTTTAAGAGGCCTAAAAAGGGTGTTTTTGTGAGAGTTTTGATTATAGATAATTATGATTCTTTTACCTATACCATAGCCTTTTATTTAAAAGAATTAAATATTGCTTATAAAATCATCAAAAACGATAAATTTAAAAATCCAAAAAAGCTTAAAAAATATGATTTTACCCATCTTTTAATCTCCCCTGGACCAAATTCTCCAAAAGAATCAAAGTTAAGCTTAAAAGCTGTAAAATATTTTAAAAAAGATAAAAAAATTCTTGGAATTTGTCTAGGACACCAATGCATAGCACATGTTTTTGGTGGTAAAATTTCTAAACTTCCAAATCCAACTCATGGTAAGGTAAAAACTATAAAATTTAAACCAAACCCACTTTTTAAAAATCTTGAACAAAATTTTAAAATTTGTTTATATCACTCTCTTTATGTTAGCCATATAGGTAAAAAATGTGAAATTTTAGCCCAAAGTGAAGATAATATCATCATGGCTTTAAAACATAAAAAATACGACATTTATGGAGTTCAATTTCATCCTGAAGCCATACTAAGTCAAAATGGCAAAAAGCTACTTAAAAATTTTCTTGCTTTATCATTACTTTAAGTTATATTTTCTATAATAAAACAAAAAGTTTAAAAATGAAAATTTTATATTTACTTTTCTTGCCCTTATTTTTGCTAGCTAATAATCTTAAAGAATTTATAGATTTAAGTTTAAACAATGAAAATTACTTACAAAAACAACTCCAATTTTCAAAAAGTATTTTAGAACAAGAAAGCGTGCAAAATGCTTATTTGCCAAGTTTACATTTAGGTGTTTCTTATCTTGGCTCAAACAAAGATCGCTTTATCATAGAACCTCAAGAAAGTCTAATGAGTACTCTTTCGCTTAAATTTTTACTTTTTGATGGGGGTAATAGAGAAGCAAAAATCGCTAGCATGCAAAGTCTAAAACAACTTGCTCATCTTGAAAAAGAAAACATGGCAAATTATATGGCGCTTAGTGCTAGTGTTTTGTATTTTAACTATCTTAGTTTAGAAAGTATTATAGCAAGTGATAAACAAAAAGAAATCACTCTGCAAAATCAACTCAAGCGCTTAGAAAATTTTTACCAAGCTGGACTTGCTAGCCAAAGTGAGCTTGAGAGCATAAGAGCAAAATTTGAGTTAAGTTCTTATGAATTAGCTCAGAATGAATTAAAACTATATGAATTAAAAAATGAAATTTATAATCTTAGCAAAACGCATTTTACGCCTTCTTTTCAAAATATTTTACAAGAACCAAGTGCAGAAAAAAACAAAAGCTATGAAATAGCCCTTATGCAAGAAAAATTAAATTTAGAAAATTTAAAAATAGACTCTGCTAGAGCTGAGTTGTTTCCAAAAATATTTTTACAAAATAGTTTTAGTTTTTATGATATGAACTATAATCCTAAATTACCACATGAGCTAAAATCAACAAGCGAAAGCTTTTTAAAAGAACATGGACAAAGCAATCGTTTTATTTTAGCTTTTGAGTGGAAAATTTTTGATTTTGGTGCTAATCAAAAAGCTCTAGAAACTCAAAAATATACAAGTAAAATCACTCAATTAGAGCTTGAAAAAACTAAAAGAAAAGTAGATATAGAACTAGATAATCTTTTACAAGAAATTGAAATTTCTAAAGTTAAAATAAAAGCATTAAATGCAAGTTTCAAAGCAGCTAATTTAGCTTTTGAGGCCATTGAGAAAAAATACACCGCAGGACTTTACTCATATGTAGAATACCTAAATGCATTAGAATTAAAATACAAAAGTCAAAGTCAGCTTGAACTAGCTAAAAATGAATATGAAATCACGAAAGCAAGGTATTATTTTACAGCTGGAATTGATATAAAAACAAAGGTTTTAGAATGAAATTAGTATTTTTAATTTTATTTTCTCTACTCACTTTAAAAGCTGAAGAAATTTATGCTAGTTTTGATGTGCTTGCACAAAATCAATCAAAATTATCCTTGCAAAGTGCTGGTATAGTTAAAGCAATTTATGTGAATGTTAATGATAAGGTAAAAAAAGATCAAGTTTTACTTAAACTTGAAGATTCTAGTGAGCAAATAGCCTTAAAATTGGCACAAAATGAATACAAACTTGCCACTCTTGCACTAGAACATGCTAAAAGTTCTTTAGAAAAATTTAAAAAGGTACAAGAAGTTATAGATAAGCAAAGTTATGAAAATGTTTTATTTGAGTTTCAAAAAGCACAAAGCTTGCAACAAAAAGCCTTTTTAAATATACAACATTACAAAGACTTAATCGATAAAAAAACCCTAAAAGCACCTTATGATGGGATTATTTCTAACAAATATATCGACATAGGCGATGGAGCTAGGGGAATTTCTCATGTTTTATTTGATTTTTTTTCTTATCCAAAAGTAAAATTGCTTTTAAGTTTTGATGAAAAATTTAAAGACAAGGTAAAAATCGATGATATTTTTATTTATAAAATAGACTCAAATGAAAAAGAATATCAAGGCAAAATCACACTTATTTATCCAAGTATAGACATAAAAACACGAAAAATTTATGCAGAAGTTGAGGCCTTAAACTTTACTCCAGGTTCTTTTGGAGAAGGAAAAATCATCACCAAGGATTAATCTTGTATCGTTTTGCTATTAATAATCCTATTGCTGTTTTGATGTTTTTTATCGCTTTGGTGATTTTTGGTACTTTTTCTATTTTTAGTATGCCTATTAATCTTTATCCAAAAGTAGATATTCCTTTGATTAAAATCACCACCACCGCTAATGGAGATTTAAAATTCATAGAATCTAAAATAACCAAAGAAATAGAAAATGCAATTTCAGATGTACAAGGGATAAAAAATATCAATTCTACAAGTTATAATAATTTTTCTATTTCTGTTGTTGAATTTGAATTAGGCAAAAACTTAGAAGTAGCTGCAAATGATATTAGAGATAAACTTAATACTATTAATCTTCCAGCAAAGCCAACCTTAGAAAAAATATCCCCTGATGCAGGATCTGTTGTATCATTATTTTTAAGCTCCAAAGATCATTTAAAACTTATGCGTAAGATTGACAATGATATAAAACCATTTTTACAAAAAATTTCAGGAGTTGGAACGATCAATGATATAGCCTTTTTAAAACCACAAGTTCAAATCAAACTCCTGCCTAATGCCTTGCAAAAATATCACATTAATGCACTTGATGTAGCTAAAATCATCCAAAGTCATAATTTTAAACAATATCTAGGTGAGTTTGAAAATTCAAAAGATAATTTCACCATCAAAGGATATTTTGAAGCACAAAATTTAAAAGAGTTAGAAAATATACGCATTTTTAGTGGAATATTTTTAAAAGACATAGCAAATATTAGCTATGGCTTAGAAGATCAAAAGCAGTTTGCAATGCTTGATACAAAAGATGGGGTATTACTTGAGCTTAATAAAATTTCTGGTTATAACTCCTTAAAAGTTATAGAAAATATCAAAAATTCTTTAAAAACATTACAAACAATAGTAGGCAATGAGATAGAAATTAAAATAGTTTATGATAAAAGCCAAAATATCTTAAAACATATCAATCAAGTTATTTTTGATATGGTTTTTGGCGTGATTTTGACACTTTTAATAGTGTATGTATTTTTAAGAAATATCAGTACGACTATTTTAGCTTTTATTGTTTTACCAACTTCAATTATTTCTAGTTTTTTTCTCATTAATCTTTTAGGTTATGATATTAATCGCTTAACCATCATAGCTCTTACTTTAAGTATAGGAATTTTTATAGATGATGCTATAGTTATTATTGAAAGTATAGCCAAAAAAGCAAAAACACTCCCTCCTTTACAAGCTTCATTTGAAGGGATCAAAGAAATAGGCTTTAGCGTTTTAAGCATTAGTGCGGTTTTATTGTGTGTGTTTATACCTATTGCTTATATGAATTCAGTTCCTGGTTTATTTTTTAATGTATTAGCTACTAGCGTTGCTTCTGGTGTGATTATAAGCTATCTTGTAAGTGTATTTTTAATACCTACCTTAAGTGCTAGATTTTTAAATACTAGCGAAAGCACATTTTATAAAAAAAGTGAATTTTTATTTATAAAACTTGACTTATTTTATGAAAAGCTACTTTATAAAGTTTTAGCTAATAAAATTAAATTTATCCTATCAACGCTTGTTGTAATTATTTTATGTTTTTCTTTAGCTCCTAAAATAGGCTTGGATTTTCTACCTATAGAAGAAGATAGTGAAATACAAATTTTATTAGAAAGCAAAAACGACTTATCTTTAGAAGCTATGAAAGAAAAAAGTTTAAAAGTATATGAAAATATAAAGCAAGATCCAAGTGTTGCTTATGCATATTTACTTATAGGATATAATGACGCAAAAGAAATTAAAAAAGCAAAAATTTATGTAAAATTAAAACCTTTAAATGAAAGAAAATTCAGACAACCTAAGCTTATTAGCCTTTTTCAAGAAAAATTAAACTCCTATGAAGACTTAAAAATAAAAGTTTTAGAACTCCCTAAAATAGAAGGAGCAGGCATTGAAGATCCAGTTCAAATTCAAATTTTAGGTGATGATTTAAAGCTAATAAAAGAAGCTATTAATAGAATGAAAGAAGTGTTTTCAAAACACGAAGGCTTTGTTGCTATAGATGATAATGAAGGGGATTTAAAAGAAGAAATTGCTATTAATATCAATAGAGAAAAAGCTGCCAAACTTGGTATTAACCCTCAAGAACTTGCTTATGTCTTGGCTTATTCCTTTGGAAATTTAAGTATTGGAAATATGGATTATAAAAATTTTAAAGATGAAATTATCCTTAGCTTTGATGAAGCTTTTAAGCAAAATCCAACTAGTTTAGAGCTAATAGAACTTAAAAATCATAACAATGAAAGTATAAAACTTGCTAGTATTGCTAGCTTTTCTTATAAAAAAGATCTTTCTTTGATTAACAGACACAATAAAACTACTAGTATAAAACTCACTTCAAGCATAGAAAACATTTCTTTAGGTGAAGTAAGAAAAATTTTTGAGTCCAATTTAGCTTATATTTTAGGAAAAAATAACCTATCTTTTGCTTATTCTGGTTTTTTGGACTTTTTAGATGATACCATTAGTGGGTTTTTGTTTTCTATATCTTTGGGGATGATTTTGATTTATTTAATCCTTGCTTCTTTGTATTCAAGTTTAATACTTCCTTTAATCATCATGATAAGCATGCCTTTGGCTTTTGGTGGAGCTTGTTTTGGAATTTTTATCACAGGAAATCACTTTTCTTTATTTGTACTTGTAGCTATTATTTTGCTTTTTGGAATGGTAGGAAAAAATGCTATATTATTAGTAGATGTAGCTAATAAAAAATGCGATGAAGATATGGAAGTAGAAAAAGCGCTAATTTATGCAGGAAAAAGTCGTTTAAGAGCTATTTTAATGACAACTTTTGCGATGATTTTTTCCATGCTTCCACTGGCACTTTCAAGGGGTTCTGGCTTTGAAGGAAATTCTCCTATGGCCATTGCTATTATATTTGGTCTTATTAGCTCAACCTTACTTACACTTTTAGTAGTGCCAGCTTTATTTAAATTTGCTCATAATTTAGATGTGAAAATTAAAAAAATCTACCAAAGAGAAAAAATTTAATTAAAAACTCTCGTATTCTTTAGCTATAAAAACTTCATCATCTTTTACAATTAATGGGCGTTTTATAAGCGTTGGATTTTGTAAAATCATCGCTTTAATCTCATCTTGGCTTAAATTTTGAAGTTTTTCTTTACTTAAGCCTAATTTTCTAGCACTCATACCTGCTGTATTAACAAGTTCTAAAATGCTTCTTTTGCTAAGCCAAAAATTTAAAGTTTCTTCATCTAGCTTTTTAATGTTTAAAAATTCAAATTCAATTTTCTTAGAATTTAAATAATCCATAGCCTTTTTAACACTATTACAATTTTTAATACCATAAAATTTTAACATTTTCTTGCCTTTTTAACTAAGTCTGCTATGATAAATGCTAATTCTAAAGCTTGGTCAGCATTTAATCTTGGATCACATTGTGTTTCATAGCGTTTAGAAAGCTCTTCTTGAGTGATATTTAAAGAGCCTCCTACACATTCTGTTACATTTTGCCCTGTCATTTCCAAATGTACCCCACCAGGATATACGCTCTCACTCATAGCTATTTCAAAAAACGCACGCACTTCTTGGATGATTTTATCAAATTCTCTTGTTTTAAAATTGCCCGATTTAACCGTATTTGCATGCATAGGATCTATGCTATAAAGTATATTAAATCCTTCTTGTTTTAACTCTTTAAATAATTTTGGCAAGGCATTTTCTATCTTATCACATCCCATACGGATGATGAAATTTAATCTTCCTGCTTCATTATGCGGATTTAAAATACTTACTAGCTTTTTAATCTCATCTAAATCATAATTAGCACTAAGTTTAACACCAAGTGGATTTTTCACACCGCTTAAAAAATGCACATGCGCTTCATCTGCTTTTCTAGTACGCTCACCTATCCAAAGCATATGTGCTGAACAATCATAAATTTCCCCGCTTAAACTATCTACCCTAGTTAAAGCTTCCTCATAAGGTAAAAGCAAGGCTTCATGAGAAGTATAAAAGGCTGTTTGAGAAAGATTTGGAGTATCAGTGATACCACAAGCTTGCATAAAAGCTAAAGCTTGAGTGATTTTTTCGCTAAGTTCATCATATTTTCTCCCAAGCTCTGCCTTTTTTAAAAAACCCAAATTCCACTTATGCACCACTCTTAAATCCGCTAAACCGCCTCTTGAAAAAGCTCTTAATAAATTTAAAGTTGTAGCACTTTGATAATATGCTTCTAGCATTCTTTTAGGATCAGCTATTCTTGATTTTTCATTAAATTCAAAACCATTAATAATATCCCCGCGATAACTTGGAAGCTTTACTCCTTCAATTTCTTCAAAATCACTACTTCTTGGCTTTGCAAATTGTCCCGCAACGCGCCCTACTTTAACGATGGGACAAGATCCTGCAAAAGTAAGCACTATAGCCATTTGAAGCATAACTTTAAACATATCTCTTATATTATCAGCGCCAAAATTTACAAAACTCTCCGCACAATCTCCTCCTTGAAGTAAAAATGCTTGTGAATTTACAACATTAGCAAGGGATTTTTTTAATTTATCCACCTCACCTGCAAAAACAAGCGGTGGTAAGTTTTCTAATTTTCTAACAACATCTTGTAATTCATTTTCATCAGGATATTGTGGCTGTTGCTGAATTTTATAATTTTTCCAAGAATTTTTAGTCCATTTCATAGCTTAACTTCCTAATTTTAGTAAGCTAAAATTATACAAAATGAGGCTTAAATTAAGATTTTAAAACACTTTCAACGCGTTCAAGACTATCTTGCTTATACAAAGTTAAGCGCACTATAGAATCTTCTAGTGCTAAAAGATTATGAATCTCATGAGCTTTTAAACTTATACTATCTAGCGTTTTAAGTAGAATTTTTTGGTTTAAAACTCCAAAATCAATGGAGCCTTTTAATACTTGTATGGTAATATCAAAAGGTGCTTTATGATCTTTCATAAAGCTATCTTTTGACATAGTTATGCAGATTTCTTTAGCATAAGCATTTTCTATTTTCTTAGATATATTAATGCCGTTTTGAATTTCTTGCTCCCAAGAAATTACTTCATATATTTGAGTTCTAAATTTCACTTTTATTTTTTAAGTTCTTTAATACGAGCAGCCTTACCTCTTCTATCTCTTAGGTAGAATAATCTAGCACGGCGTACGCGACCTCTTCTTAATACTGTAATACTTTCTAAACTTTCACTATAAATAGGGAAAATTCTTTCAACGCCTACATTATTAGCGCCAATTTTACGTACGATGAAAGTTTCATCTACACCATTTCCTCTACGTGCTATACAAATACCTTCAAAATTTTGAATTCTTGTTTTATCGCCTTCTTTAATGCGAATAGCAAGTCTTAAAGTATCTCCAGCACGAAATTCTGGAACATTTTTACCTTCAATTTGTTTTTGCTCAAATTGCTCAATGTATTTATTTTTCATAACGATATTCCTTAAAATTTGCGTTCATGCTTTTGATACAAATCAGGACGAAAATATTTCGTTTTGCAAGACGCCAAAGTAGTTTTTAAAGCTGTGATTTTAGCGTGATTTCCCTTTAAAAACTCTGAAGGCACATAAAATTTTTTATTTTCCTTTTCAAAAACAAAAGGCTTAGAAAATGATGGGGCTTCTAATAAGTCATTTTCAAAACTTTCTTCACTTAAGCTTTCACTATTCCCAAGAACATCTTGAATATTTCTGCTAATAGCATCACATATCACCAAAGACGCTAACTCTCCACCTGTAAGTATAAAATCACCTATAGAAAATACCTCATTAGCAAATTCTTCCACAATGCGCTCATCCAAACCCTCATATCTACTGCTTACAAAGCAAATATGATCTTTCTTACTTAATCTTTTAGCATCAGTTTGTTTAAAAGTCTTAGCGCAAGGCAAAAGAAAAACAAAATGAACATTTTTATCTTGCTTTTTAATATGCCTTAAGCAATCATACAAAGGCTGAGCTTGCAACAAAAGCCCTGCGCCTCCTCCTATTTTATAATCATCTACTTTAAAGTGCTTGTTTGTGGTAAAATTTCTAGGGTTAACAAATGCAAACTCTAATATCCCTTTTTCTTTTGCTCTTGCTAAAATAGAAGTTTGAAAATAAGGTTCAATAAGCTCTGGGAATAAACTTACAAAAGTATATTTCATGAATTTTCTAAAATATCTAAAGCAGATTGTGTAAATATCTTTTTATTTTCTACATCAATTTTTTGAATATATTTATCAACATAAGGAATATAAAAGTTTTTAACCTTTGTCTGCAGTTTTTCATCGCATTTTATACAAAATAAAAATCCTACTCCATTTTCTAAAATGTCTTCAACTACACCTAATTTTTGCTCATTTTCAAAAACATCACATCCAATTATATCAAAATAAAAATACTCATCTTTTTTTAATTTACAAGTTTCTTTTGTAGCTTCAATAGTTTGAAAAAGAGTAATATTAGTTAAGGTTTTGGCAGTCTCAACACTCTCAAAACCTTCAAATAAAACTAAAGATCTAGTTTTATCAAAAGCTTTTATGGTGTAAATTTTTTGATTAATATCAAAAAATTTAGCACCTATTTTAAACTGCTCATAAAAATCACTAAGATTATGTAATTTTACATAACCTTTCAAACCAACACTTTTCCCAAGTTTAGCAACTTGGACTAAATCATTCTTCAATAGCTTTTACCGTTATACGATATGAAGTTGCATCTTTAACTTTATAAGCCATAATGACTGTTTTTATTGCGTTGATTAATTTTCCATTTTTTCCGATCAACTTACCAGTATCAGATGGATCGACATAAATGATAATTTCAGCAAAATTATTTTCTAAATTTTGTCTTTGTATATCAACTTTTTCAGGAAAATCAACAATTAATTTTGCGTATTCTCTTAAAAAATTTTCAACCATTTTTATTTGCTTGTAATAGCTGCTACTCTATCGCTTAATTTAGCACCTACGCTTTTCCAATAAGCTAAACGCTCAGCATCAAATTTTACCACTTCAGGTTCAACCATAGGATTATAATATCCAATGCTTTCTATCCAACTACCATCACGTCTTTTTCTGCTATCAGTTACAACTATACGATAAAATGGTCTTTTTTTACGTCCCATTTTTGTAAGTCTGATTACTGTCATTTTAATACTCCTAAAAAAATTAAAATTTTGTTATAGATATTTTAACTCATATATCCATAAAAAAGCTTTAATTATTGCGGTCTTTTAGCTTGTTGCAACATATTCATAAAGTTTTCCATTCCTTTTTTGTTTGAAAATTTCTTTGCCAACTTAGCTGCATTGCTAAATTGTTTTAAAAAGCGATTTACTTCTATTTGAGATAAACCAGCCCCCTCTGCGATACGACGCTTTCTTGTATTGTTTAACAAATCAGGATTTTCTCTTTCTTTTGGCGTCATTGATGAAATCATTGCCTTAATATGAATAATTTCTTTAGAATTATCCAAATCAATATCTTTAATATTTGCTGCCATAGATGATAAACCAGGTATCATACCAATGATTGATTTCATACTACCAAGTTTTTTAACGCTTTCCATTTGATTTAAAAAGTCATTAAAATTAAATTCACCTTTTTTAATTTTCTTATTTAGTTTTTTTGCTTCTTTTTCATCAATAATGGCTGCAGTTTTTTCAGCCAAAGTCGCTAAATCACCCTCGCCCATGATACGATTAACAATTCTATCAGGGATAAATACTTCTAAATCAGCTACTTTCTCACCAACACCAATAAATCTCAAAGGTACACCAATTTGTTTTGCTATGCCTAGCGCAACACCACCTTTAGTATCTGCATCAAATTTACTTAAAATAACCCCTGTAATTTCTAAAGCCTCATTAAAACTACTTGCTGTTTTAACTCCATCTTGACCACTCATAGCATCAGCTACATAAAATACTTCATCAGGATTTAAAATAGCTTTTACTTCTTTAAGCTCATTCATCAAAGCCGTATCGATCGCCAAACGGCCGGCAGTATCTACAAGCAAAACATCATACATAGAATTTTTTGCTTTTTCTAAAGCTTGTTTAGCTACATTTAAAGGATTACTTTCATTTTCTATAAAAAATAAATCAAGCTCATTAGCTTGAGTGAGTTGTCTTAGCTGTTCTACTGCAGCTAATCTTTGCAAATCACATGCAGCAATTAGTACTTTTTTATTTCTTAGTTTTAAGTAATTAGCAATTTTTACCGTAGTAGTAGTTTTACCACCACCTTGTAAACCGCACATCAAAACAACCGTAGGCGGCTTACTAGCAAATACAAAACCTTGATTTTTACCTTTAACACTAAGAATTTCTTCTAAATTTTTCTTAATTGAGTCTAAAAATTGTTTTTGACCTATACCATTAGTTTTTACATCATTTTCTACTAAAGTAAGTAATTCTTTAGTAACTTTATGATGTACATCTGCTTTTAAAAGGGCTTTTTTTAAAGTGTCAAGAGCATTTTTTAAAGCTTTTTCATCATCAACAAAACGAAGTTTATTAACCGCGGATTTAAATGACTCACTAACTATTTCAAACACTTTATTTTCCCTTTATTAAAATTTTAAAAAGCTAAATTATAAACCCTTTTAGCTTTAAACGCCTTTAAAAATTTAAATTTTTTATTTCAAAACCATAAGCATTGAAGCTCTCATCAAGTAAGGCTTTAAATTGATAATCAAAAATATGCGTTTCATAAGAGTGTAAATACATTCTTGATGAACTAATTTTTGCATATTTTTCATCACCTATAATACCATGTTTTATATGATTTAAATGTACTCTAATTTGATGTGTTCTACCTGTTTTAATGACTGCTTTTATTAAGGTTTTTTTAGCATTTACCATTAAAGGTATAACTTGAGTATGAGCTTCTAAGCCAAATTTATCGATTTTACTAAAGGCTCCAGATTTATTTTTTATAGTAGTTATTTTTTCACAAATTTCAAGTTCTTCAGCAATCACCCCATCAACAATAGCTAAATAACTTTTATAAACATTTTGTTTTTTGTATTCTTGAATGCATTTTAGTCTAAATTCCTCATCTTTACTTAAAAGTAAAACTCCACTTGTTTCCTTATCAAGTCTATTGATTAATTTAGCATTATAAATACCTTCTAAATTCTCACTAATCTCTCCATAAGGCTTATTTAAAGCTATGATTTTATCATCTTCAAAAAGTATTTTTGCTTTTTTTATTTTTTGCACAACAAATCTTGTTTTAGAACTCATTAAAGCCCTAGCTATAACAACCTTTTTACCCATAGCAAAAACACAGCCTTTGTCAATCAAATCCTTTGCTGCGTTATTAGAAATTTTTTCTTGCATTGCAAGCAATTTATAAGCTTTTTCTTGCATCTAAACCTTCTTTTATACTTAATATAATTTCATTTAAATCACTTTGTTCTTTAAGTTGTACTTGTGGTAATTTTTGCTTTAAAAAAACATTTATATCTTTTGCACTTTCACAAATATACAAACCATCAACTTCTTGATATAAACTTTCTTGATTAAAATAATATTTCCCTGAGATAATAACATTATTCCATCTAGCTGCCTCTATAGGATTATGCCCACCTATATTATCTACAAAAGAGCCGCATAAAAAAACCACATCACTAATCTTATAAAAACTTTCTAGCTCACCTAAAGTATCTAGCAATAAACATTTGGCATTAAAAAAATTTGCAAAATTATTTTCGCTTAGAGTAAAGTCTGAAAATTTTTGCATATTATAGTGGTTTTTTTGACAAAAATCTTTTAAAATTCCCTCAACCTCGCCAAAACGCTCTGGATGTCTTGGGGCGATAATCAATTTATCGTTTTCTTCTAAATTAATTTCATTAAGTAATAATCGTTCTTCATTTTCATGTGTACTAGCAAATATAATAATCCTAGCTTTGGGCTTGGAATAGTTTTTCACTTGTTCTTGTTTTATATTAGCTTTGATATTTTTATATGCTATAACATTTTTAGCGCCCAAGCATTCTAATCTTTCTTTGTCTTTTTGACTTTGCGCAAACACAACATCAATATATTTAAAAATCAAACGATAAAAAAAGCTAAAACGCTTATAGTTTTTTAAAGATCTATCGCTAATTCTAGCATTTAATAAAACAACTTTTGCATTATAAAACTTAGCCATAAACACAAGCATAAGCCAAAGCTCTGCTTCAAAAATAACCAAAACTTTACAAGGTCTCATCCAAAAAGGTACAAAAATCTCAAAAGGGAAAAAATTTACTTTTTTAGAATATTTTAAAGCTTCACTAAAACCAGTTTGAGTTATGATTGAAATTTTACAAGTTGGAAAAAGTTTTATTAAAGGAATAAGGCTTTTAATTTCACCAAAAGAACAAGCATGAAAATACACGTCACCTTGTTTTTGCCTTAAATTTTTGTAAAGAAAGAATCTTGATTTTAATGATATTTTATACTTTTCCTTACAAAAACTTAAAATCAATAAAAAAGGAGCTGCAATTATATATATAATCACAGCAAAAATATAATAAAAAAAAATCAATTTTGATTTTCTTCTTTTTCTTTGTATAAAATTCTTCCACAATGTGGGCAAGTTATGATTTCATCACCTTTTAAAACAGCCAAATAAGTTTTATCATAAATTCTCATAAAACAGCCATAACAAGCATGTTTTTTTACAGGAACTACCGCAGTATTTCCCGCCCATTTTCTAATTTTTTCATAAAAAGTTAAAACTTTTTGGTTTATTTCACCTACTAATTTTACCTTTTTGTCATAAATTTGTAATTTTTCTTTTTCAATATCCACTAAAACAGTTTTAGTTTGAGCATCGATTTGATCCACTTCATTTTCAAGTTCGCTTCTTTTAGCTTGCAATTCTTGTATAAACTTTTCTTTATTTTCTAAAATTTTATCCAATCTTTCAATTTCTTCATTTGCTGCATCAAGTTGTTCTTTGGCTATATCCTCTTCAATTTTTAAAGCATTTGCTTCTTTTTCGGTTTTTACCGCTGCACTTTTTTTGGCTATTTCTTTTATTTTTACACCAAATTCTGCAATATGATTGTTGTTTTGAATTTTTTGATTTTCTATATCTTTAATATCTTTCTCAAAACCTGCAATTTCTTCTTCTGTTTTATCAAGTAAATTGCGTTTTTCTTTTAAATCTTTTGTAGCATCTTCTACTTTATTTGCAAAACCATCAAGTTCTTTATCAATTTGCGATAAAGCTATAAGTTGTTCTAAATATTTACTCATTGAAATTTTCCTTAAAAATATTGAAATGGATTTTTTGAAACTGATATTATAACTTCTAAATGAAATTTTTGCAAATCTTTTGCTAAAATTTTACCAAAACAAGATTCGCTTTCATAGTGTCCTATATCAATCAAACTAAGTTTATTATGATAACTTTCCAAAGCTTGATGATATTTAAAATCTCCACTTAAAAAGCAATCTGCCTTAATACTAGAAATTAAATCTCCTCCACTGCCTGTACATATTGCTAAAGTTTTAATTTTCTCATTACCTGCATTTACAACTCTTATACAATCAAGCTTTAAACTTTTTTTCACATGATTAATTAAATCACTAAATTTAAAATCAACATCACAATAAATTAAAAACTCATTTTGTTCTTTAATCTTAAAACCTAAAATTTCACGAGCGAAATAAGCATTTAAATGACTTAAGTCAAAATTCGTGTGCATAGCAATTAAAGCTATGTTTTTTTGTATCATTTTAGTAAGAATATTTTGCGGATAAAACACCCCGCTTAAGTTTTTTAAACCTTTAAAAATCAAAGGATGATGAACTATAAAAAGTGAATTTTCACGTGCATTTTCAATTAAATGCATATCCACATCAAGAGCAAGATAAATTTGATTTATTTCTTGATCTAAAGTTCCAAGTAATAGGCCACTATTATCCCATGAACTTTGCGTACTAAATGGGCTAATAGTATCCAAATAATCATAAATTTCTTTAATTTTCATCTAAACTTTCTTTATACACCAAAGCACAATTTTTAGATAATTCTCTAATTTTAAGCATAAAATCTTGTCTTTGAGTTACTGAAATAGCTCCTCTTGCATCAAGCAAATTAAAAGTGTGCGCTGCTAACATACAATAATCATACGCGGGTAAAGCAAGCTTTGCTTCTAATGCATTTTTACACTCATTATAGGCATTTTCAAATTGCACATTTAAAGTTTTAACATCACTTACTTCAAAATTATATTTACTAAATTCAAACTCACCTTGCTTATGAACATCTTTATAAGTAATTTTTTCACCGTTAAATTCATTCCAAACTATGTCATATACATTATCTACATCTTGCAAATACATTGCAAGTCTTTCTAAGCCATAGGTAATTTCAGCACTTACTAAATCTACGCTTATACCGCCAACTTGTTGAAAATAAGTAAATTGTGTTACTTCCATGCCATCAAGCCAAACTTCCCAACCCAGACCCCAAGCACCTAAACTTGGACTCTCCCAGTTATCCTCAACAAAACGAATATCATGTGATTTTAAATCAAAACCTAAATTTTCTAAACTTTTTAAATATAATTCTTGGATGTTATCAGGGCTTGGTTTAATCAAAACTTGAAATTGATAATAAGCACCTAGTCTATTAGGATTTTCACCATATCTTCCATCAGTTGGTCTTCTACTTGGTGCTACATAAGCAGCTGCCCAAGGTTTTTTACCCAAACTTCTTAAAAAAGTTGCAGGGTGAAAAGTCCCTGCACCTGCTGGAAAATCATAAGGTTGCATAATAGCACAACCTTGCTTTTGCCAAAATTCTTGTAAATTTAATATCATTTGAGAAAAAGTCATTTTTCTTCCTTTATTTCTTCTGGCTTTTCAGGTGAATTCGCATATAGTTCTACTGTTTTATTCCACATCATTTTATATTTTCTTTTTAGAAATTCCACTTCATTGCGCGCATATTTGAGTTGCTCGTTAAGATTTTCTATGGTTTTTCTATCTTCATCATAAAGTTCTTGCATAGAATAAAGAGCATCTTTTAAAAATTTATTCTCACCCTTTAAAGCTTCTAAGGTCTCATCTTTAGCATCAAGAACTTTTTCGTGTAAGTTTAAAATAGTTCCTATGGTTTTTTCTACAAAACTTTCTCCTGCTAAAGTCATAGAATTTACCATAGCAGGTTGCTTTGAGCTTGTTGGAACCACACTAAATGTTCCTTGATTAGCCTCAATATAAATTTCACCCTCTTCTTCTTTGAAATTTAAAGCACCATTTGCCATCATTCCTTTTACAACATCTTCAGATAAATGCACTAATTGACAAAATTCTTTTAACTTCAAGTAAGTTTGCATAAATACTCCTTAAAGAAAAACTTCAATTGTACTAGAATCTTGAATTAATTTTTCTTGTTGTTTTTTTCTATCTTCTAATAATTTTTGTGCTAAAGATTCATCCTCTATAGCTAAAATTTGCACAGCTAAATAAGCTGCATTAATAGCCCCTGCTTTACCTATAGCCAAAGTTGCTACAGGAATTCCACTTGGCATTTGCACAGTAGAAAATAAAGAATCCATACTTGCTAAATTACTTCCTGGCATAGGTATGCCTAAAACAGGTTTTGTTGTATGTGCTGCAACAGCTCCTGCTAAATGTGCTGCCATACCTGCTGCTGCAATAAATACTTTTGCACCTTTTTCTTCGGCATTTTTGATGTATTCTTGGGTTCTTTGAGGACTTCTGTGTGCTGAAGTGATTAAAATTTCATATTTAACATCAAATTTTTCCAAAATTCCCAAAGCTTCTTTCACTACATCATAATCACTCTTACTTCCCATCAATATAGAAACAAATTTCATTCAACACTCCTTCTTAAAAAGCTAAATTCTGGAAGCTTAAACGGTAAAGTAATTTCATTTTCATTACCACTATGAATTTCACTAAATTCTTTATTATTTTTGGCCAATAATTGCTTAAAAACTATAAATTTCTTACCATCATTTTCATAGATTAAACCTAGTTTATTTTCTCCTAATTCTATATTAGAATTAACCGGAGCTAAAATTTCATATTCTTTGTTTAATTCTATCTTGCCTTTACATTTAAAAAACTCGCCACCTTCACTAATAGCATGCACTTGATGAGTTCCTTCTTCTATGCTTGTATTGTGATTAATAGAATCGGTTTTTTCATAGGCTCTTGAGACTAAATATCCATCCGTAAAACCTCTGTGTTTTAAAGTATGGATTTCTTTTTCATATTTAGCAGCATCAAAAGTGTCTTCCAATACATCTTGCACTGCCATTTTATAAGTTCTTGTAGTCAAAGCTACATAATACTCACTTTTTGTTCTTCCTTCTATTTTAAAAGCATGAATACAATTTTCTTGCATAATCTTTTGAATATATGAGCTTAAATTTAAATCTTTAGAATTAAATACATGTGTTCCATTTTCATCTTCTTCTAATCTAAAAAGTGTATTTGTCTCTGGATTTTTCGCATAAAGCTCATAATTAAATCTACAATCATTTGCGCAAGAACCACGATTGCTCATGCGTCCACTTTGTACTGAGCTTATTAAACATCTACCAGAATATGCAAAGCACATAGAGCCATGCACAAAACTTTCAAGCTCGATATCACAATTGTTTTTCAAATCTTTTGCATCTTTTAAACCAAGTTCCCTTGCTATAACAACACGCTTAGCTCCCATGTCTTTATAGACTTGAGCGTCTAAATAGTTTAAAATATTAGCTTGAGTGGATACATGAAGATTGATTTCAGGTGCAAGTTCTTTAACTAAACGCATAGCACCTACAGAAGCTACTATAAAAGCATCAGGTTTCATTTCTTTTAATTTTAAAATATGCCTTTTTAAACCCTCAATTTGTGAGCTAAAATGAAAACCATTAATGGTTACATAAATTTTTTTTCCTCTTGTGTGAGTATAATCAATGGCTTCTTTAAAAGTTTCATAATTGAAATCCCTAGCAGTTCTTGCTCTTAATGAAAAATTACTCACTCCCGCATAAACAGCATCAGCTCCATAAGCTAACGCTATTTTTAATTTTGTAAAATTTCCCGCAGGAGCTACTATTTCAGGAACAATCATTTTTTGCCTAAACTTGCGATTAATGCCTCAATATCATCATTGCTTACAACATCTGTAGTTGTATCACCTTCAATATGCACAGCCGATCCTACGCGTTTTTCATCATCAATTTTACCTTCAAATAAACTACTCATGTATCTACTTAAAGCTCTCATAACATTAATAACACGTTCGATTTTTTGACGGTGAATATCTTGGTATTGCATAGCATCCATTGCCATCATAACTTCATCTTGTCCAGTTTGTAAACAACCCGTGATTTCATCTATAATATTTTTAGCATTATTGTTAGTTTCTATAGCTTCTTTAAAGCTTACAACATTAGGAAATTTTGCATTTAGTTTTTCAAAAATTTCTATATTTTTATTCAAAGCATCGCTAATTACACAAAGCTCATTTTCTGAATTTGCAAAGAAATCATTAATAATTTCTAACTTTTCCATCATTTCAGTAGCTTTGATTTCACTATCTCTTGTAACATCATCAAGCTGATGCACAACTTTATGTTCTTTGCTAGGTGGTGGTGGTGGCCATGCCATATCTGCTCTTGCTTTATAATCACCATTAATCATTGCATCAACAATTTGTTTATTTTTTTCCTCATCTTCATACTCTGTTTCAGGCTTTGTTTCTGTTTCTTCTACAGAATCAAGATCTAAATCTTCA
The DNA here is from genome assembly GCF_025771645.1 of Campylobacter sp. IFREMER_LSEM_CL2256. NCBI lineage: Bacteria > Pseudomonadati > Campylobacterota > Epsilonproteobacteria > Campylobacterales > Campylobacteraceae > Campylobacter > Campylobacter sp. IFREMER_LSEM_CL2256. The sequence continues at coordinate 63,450 of NZ_JAKMQQ010000001.1, read as the reverse complement.
GTGCTATTCATTAAAGCATCTAATTCTTCTTGAGTCATTTTTACACCTTTTTAATATAAAAAACTAATGTGAAATTATATTATAAAAAAATATAAACCAATATTAATTTTGTTAATTAATTATATAAATTAATATTTTTTTGTATTTGACCATAAAAAAAATATTAATTTAAACTTAATTTAATAAAAATATACTACAATCTTAAAAAATAAATTAATACCTATTAAAAAGGAGAGAAAATGGGTAAGTTTGTAAATAACATTGGTGAGTTTTTTAGTTATTGTCAAGAACATGAAGTTTTATTTGTTGATTTTAGATTTACTGATATGATAGGTACTTGGCACCATATTACTTACAATATAAAAGCAATTGATGATAAAACTTTTGAAAATGGAATTCCTTTTGATGCAAGCTCTTTACACGGTTGGCAACCTATAGAAAAATCAGATATGATTTTAAAACCTGATGTAGAAAGTGCATTCTTAGATCCATTTACAGCAGATCCTACTATCATAGTAATTTGTGATGTATATGATATTTATAAAGATCAAATGTATGAAAAATGTCCAAGAAGTATTGCCAAAAAAGCAATGCAACACTTAAGTACAAGCAATATCGCTGATACAGCTTATTTTGGTCCTGAAAATGAATTTTTTATTTTTGATAATGTAAAAATAGTTGATTCTTCTCATTGTGCAAAATATGAAGTAGATACTGAAGAAGGTGAATGGAATGATAATAAAGATTTCACAGATAGTTACAATAGCGGACATCGCCCAAGAAATAAAGGCGGATATTTTCCTGTAAGTCCTATTGATTCTAGTGTAGATATTAGAGCTGAAATGATGCAAGTTTTAGAAAGAGTGGGTTTAAAAACTTTCGTACATCACCATGAAGTAGCACAAGGACAAGCTGAGATTGGTGTAGAATTTGGAAATTTAGTTGAAGCTGCTGATAATATACAAATTTACAAATATGTAGTAAAGATGGTAGCACATTTAAATGGAAAAACAGCAACTTTTATGCCAAAACCACTCTATGGAGATAATGGAAGTGGTATGCATGTGCATATGAGTCTTTGGAAAGATGGAGTAAATTTATTCTATGATAAAGAAGGCTATGGAAAATTAAGCGAATGTGCGATTAATTACATCGGTGGAATTTTAGCCAATGCAAGAAGTGTTGCTGCATTTACCAATCCTAGCTCAAATTCCTATAAAAGAATAGTTCCAGGTTTTGAAGCACCTTGCATTTTAACTTATTCTTGTCAAAATCGCTCTGCAAGTTGTCGCGTACCTTATGGTATTAATGAAAAAAGCGCAAGAGTAGAAATCAGATTTCCTGATAGCACTTCTAATCCTTACCTAGCTTTTACAAGCTTGCTTATGGCAGGACTTGATGGTATTAAAAATAAAACCATACCGGTTGGCCCTATGGATGAAAATTTATTTGCACTAACGCTAGATGAAATTAGAGAAAAAGGTATAGAGCAATTACCTCACACTTTAAGAGGATCTTTAGAAGCGCTCATTAGAAAAAATGCCTTTTTAAAGCCTGTTATGAGTGATGTATTTATTGATGATTATCAACATATGAAATTTGAAACTCAAGTATGGCCTGTAGAAGCTAGACCAACTGCATATGAGTTTAAAACTTGTTATTCTTGCTAATTTTTGATGCCTTTTTGGCATCAAAAATTTAAAACACTATCGTTTTATTTTCGTGTATAAAAATCCTATCATCAAAGACCAAATCCAAAGCCTTAGAAAAAACATTTTTTTCCACATTACGTCCTGCTTGTTGCATAGCCTGCCAAGAATATTCATGAGTAACTGGTATAACATCTTGGGTGATAATTGGCCCCTCATCTAAGTTATTATTTACAAAATGCGCTGTTGCGCCTATAATCTTTACCCCTCTTTCATAAGCTTGCTTATAAGGACTAGCTCCTATAAATGCAGGTAAAAAAGAATGGTGGATATTAATAATCTTTCCTTCAAAATGCTCCACAAAAGATGGAGACAATATTCTCATATATTTTGCTAAAACAATATAATCAAATTCATATTGTTTTAAACACTCTAGTAATTTTTCTTCATGCTCTTGTCTGCTTAAATCCTGCGCTAAAATAGTATGAAAAGGTATGTTAAATTTATCCACTAAAGGTTTTAATATCTCATAATTTGCAATAACTGCTTTAATATTTGCGTTAAATTCCCCACTAAATTGGCGAATAAGTAATTCGCCTAAACAATGAGTTTCTTTAGTAGCTAAAACAATAATATCTTTTTTTCTCTTTGGTGTAATTTCAATTTGTGCATTATCAGGAAGCATAGCTTCAAGCGTTCCTTTAAAAGCTTTTATATCAAGCTCACCTTCTAAATGCGCCCTAAAGAAAAAACGATTTTCTCCAACAAATTCATCATTTTTTATAATGTTGATTCTATATTTAAAAATAACATCTGAAATTCTATAAATCAATCCTTTTTCATCACTACTTGAAATTTTTAAAATATATTCATTCATTTTTGCTCCTTTATATAGTTTTTTAATTCTTGTAATCTTCTTTTTTCAAGCTCAATCCCAAGCTCTTTCCCACTAAATCCTTCCTTTAGTAAATCATTTGCACTAATTTTACTTTTAAAAGCATGATAATATAAATTTAATTTCTTTGCTTGTGCCATACGCTCATTATCCCAAAGTCCAAGCCATTTGCAAAGTGGTATTTTTAAAGCAATTTTAGCTAAATTAAAATCATCAATTTTACCTAAAATAAATTCTTGTTCACATTTTTTTAATAGTTCTTTTTTTAATTTTGTTTTATTGAAAAATTCCTCTTTATTTATATGAAAAAAATTCAAATACAAATATAAATACAAAGCCTCATCATAAATTAATTTTTGACTATGCTCTAAAAGTTTTTCAAATTCTTCATTACAGCTTTGATAAAAAAATATTTTTTCTTCTAAATTTAAAATTTTGAAATACTCATAAGCTTTATTTAGTCTTGAAGTTTTAAAAATTTTATAAAGTTCATTATTAATACGCTCTTTAGATAAATCGCCTATATCCATAGTTTGCATTAATTTTAAACTTTTTTTTGCAATTGTTAAATCAAACCTGCACGCAAAAGAAATTCCACGAAGTACCCTTAAACTATCTTCAACAAAACTTACATCATCAATATGTCTTATAATCTTTGCTTGCAAATCTTGCAAACCATTAAAAAAATCTAAAAACTTAAAATCAAAAATATTTACCATCAATGCATTAACGGTAAAATCCCTTCTTTTAGCTCCTTCTTGTTCATCATTACAAACTTTAACCTCAAAACCTCTATGGCCTGTAGAAATTTTATTTTCATAACGCGCTAGAGCTAAATCAAATTTTTTGTATTTATATACAAAAAAACTTTTTCCTACTCCATTTGCACCAAGTTTTTGCATAAGCTCATCAAAAAGCTTAGGCTCAATATCATAAATTTCTATATCATAATCATCACTAGATAAATCTAAAAAAGAATTCCTTACACAACCACCTACCAAATAAGCTCTTTGTGTGTAAGGTTTAAGTATATTTTTAATTCTTAAAAAATCATGATCATTTTTTAAGTCTATCTTCAATCTTTGCAAGTAAAAACTCTAAAAAAGTAATTGTAATATCTAGTCTTTTTTCTATATGCTCATCTTTAGTATTTTTTAATCCTTCAAATAAAACCAAAATACGCTCTCTGATATTTTTTAAGAAAAATTCTTCATTATTTATAATACTTTCTTCTTTTTCCTCTAAAGCTTCAACCTTAATAGTCATAGCTTGTTTATCTTCTTTAACTTTTACTTCTAAATCATCTAATTCTTGGATCAATTCTTGCGCAACTTGATTAATCTCTTTTTTTATTTTATCTTCTTGGATATTAGTATTTTTTTCTTGAGTAATTTCCTCTACCATAGGAGTAAATTCATCATTTTTACTTTTTTTATTATCTAACTCCGAATTAACTTCACTTATGGCCATTTTTGCTAAATCTTCTATATTCATAGTTTTATTAACCACCTTTTAAATTCATTAACTTCTTCTTCGCTTTTCATATTAACAAAAAAATCAAGCATATCATAATTTAAATCTTCATGATTAGAACGCAAACCACTTAAACGCCTTATAGCATCAATGGCATTTTTATTTTGCGGATCTTGCTTTAATATATTTTTATAAATCTCCAAAGCTTCATCTTTTAAACCTTGCGCCTCATAAATAGAAGCTTCTGTTACTGTATATCGCATTATCAACTCACAAAAAATAAAATGTCAAAATTCTAACAAAAAAGACTTTAATTTATTTTAATTTTTACTTAATCACAGGAGCTTTATATGCTAAAAATACAAAAATATTAAGTATTATAGCTACTGTAATAAGCATGATAAAGCCTAAAGTAAAATTTCCAAAACTATCATGGAGCATACCTATAATCCAAGGTGCTTGAGCTGCTATTAAATACCCTATGCCTTGTGACATGGCAGAAAGTTTAGCTGCTATAAAAGAAGTTGAACTTTTTATAGCAATAAACAATAATGAAATTGTAAAAACCCCACTAGATGCAAAACCTAAGAAAATAGCTGCTAACAACAATACTAATTTTACATCACAAAAAAACACCAAAATAAAACTTAAAACATATAAAAAACCTAATATTATAATAACAAAACCCTTAGCATGAGCTCTTAGTCTTCCTAAAACAATAGGCAATAAAAACGCCACAGGCATACCTATGATTTGAGAAAGTAATAAAACATTAGAACCAAAATCAACTCCAAAACCTTTTTCACTTATCATCACACTAAGCCAAGCAAAAAGACTATAAGATAAAAAACTTTGCAGTCCCATTACAATAGTAACTTTCCAAGCTGTTAAATTCAAGAAAAGATTTATTTTATTGATGTTTTTCTTCTTAGGACGCAATAATCTTTTGTTTTTCAAATGCGGAAAATAAAAAATCAAAGCAATCAAAGCTAAAACAACCCAAAAAAACATAGCTTGAGGCACCTCAAAAATTTTAAGCAAAGGAAGTGATAAGGCCACTCCAGCAATTGAAGATAAACCTATAATTGATCCATATAAGCCCATAATCTTATAAGCATTTTTTGCAAATTTTTCTTTTACAAAAGAAGGTAATAAAACATTAGCTATTGCAATGCCTGCCCCAATTAGAAAAACCCCAGAAAATAAACCTATATTACCCCCATAACTTCTAATAAACTCTCCAAAAACAATTAAACACAAAGCAAAAAACAAAGCTTTAATTTGCGAAAAATACGCCACGAAAAAAGATATAAGCCCAAAGGCTATCAAAGGTAAAGTTGTAAGCATTCCTGCTAGGGCTGAATTTATCTTATAATATTCTTGAATGTATTCTATCATAGGACCTATAGAGGTTATAGGTGCTCTTAAATTTAAAGCAAGGGTAATTACAACTAAAATATTAATCCAAAAGAATTTTTTATATGAAATTTGTGTATACATGATTATTTTTGATTTAATATATTTTCAAGGTATTTTTGTTTATCTTGCTTAATATTTTTTTGTTCTATTTGCTTTTGTTGTTTTACTACTTCATTTTCCTTAGAAAAATAAAAATGATCAATAATAAAAACAGAAGAAATGATAAAAATCAAAGGAATCAAAAAAACCATAATCAATACTTTCTAAAGACATTGCCATAGTATTCTATATTATCTTTTTTTAAATTCTCATCAAAAGCATTTGCCTCAAAATTTGCTTTTAAAATTTTTTCTCTTTCTTCGTCTAAGTCCTGATAAGAAAAAACCATATTAATACTCACTACCCCATCAAGCTGTTCTAATTGTTTATATGCTTTTAACTCATCATCTAAATTTTCACTTTCTATTACTACTATAATTTTTTCATCCTGAGCTAATTCCACGCTACAACAAGGTGTTTTTTGAATTTGCTCTTTGAGTTTTTCTACTTTTTCTTCTTTGGTTAAAATCAACACACTAGAAAGATTCATCTATGCTCCAAAATATAATTTTATCTTCATAACCTGCACTAATAAGCTCATGCTCATTTAAAAATATAAGATATTCTAGCAAAAAATCTTTATTTTGGAATTTTTTTATCGTTTTTAAATTTTTGGTATTTACAAGTTCTATAATATTTTTTTCATTATCTCCAAAAGCCGCTATAGAACCATTTTCATTTAAAGCACAAGTATAAATCAAAAAATCTCTTTCTATATTTTTTTCTTGATCATTTTGCACTATGCCCAATTTTCTATCAGTACTACAGCTTGCAATAATTGTGTTTTTAAAATCAAGTTGATAAATATTATCCTTGTGAACATTTTTATAACTTTTTATTTTTTGCCATTTCTTCACATCAAAAAGCATTAGTTCACCACTTTCAAAACCTGCCACTAATTGAGTTTTAGTTTCATTTAAAACCACATCACTTAAGCTTGAACTAGAAAAAGTAAAATTTTTTACAACGCTTTTTGTTTTTAGATCAAAAAGCTCTATATTAGAACCTAGCAAGGCCAATAAAATAGTATTATCATCTAAAAACAAAGCTTTTTTTGCTCCATCATTAGCTAAATCATAGCTTAAAAGTTGTTTATTTTTATAAACATATAATTTTTTACTTCCAAAATCACCTTCACTTAAAATCAAAATAGCCCCATTTAAGTAATCAATACTATAAATTCTAGGGCTAAGATTTTCTTCGTAAAAATTTTTAATCTTATCTAGCTGAGTGATTTTTTGCATTTTTTTATCTTTAAGGAAATATTGTTTTATTTCTCCATTATCAAGTCCTATAAGCAAACTATTATCAGCAAGCTTTAAAGCGTTTAAATTTGAATCAAGCTTAAGCTCATAACTCAATGCATAAATACTCATTAGTAAGATTAAAAATATTTTTTTCATAATTTTATTTTACACCTTCATTTAAAACATCTAAAAGATTAGATTTTTTCTTTGATTCTTCGCTTTTAAATTTTGCTTCAAAGCTATTTCCTACCAAAGGTTCAGCATCGCTTTGTGGCACATGACATTGTGTACAATTAAATCTTGCATCGCTTATCATATCTTTAGTAGATTTGTTTTTTCTTAAATCAAAATAATGACTACTTGGAAGTGGTGTAGCTCCAACATCTTTAGCAATAGTCTTATCATGACAACTTAAGCAAATATTATTATCCTTAGTAATTGGAAGCATATCCTCTAAAGTGTGCGGGATTAATGGCGGAGCATTTTCAAACGATCTTTCAATCAAAACAGACTCACCAGCCACTGCTTGAGAATATTTTGCATCCAATAATTCTACATTTTCACTTTCTAAACTTGTTTTTCTTAAACCTATATCTTTTGAATCAACACTTTTAACAGCAAGCCCACAAGCACTTATTAAAACAGCTGCTGCTAAGGATAAAAAGATTTTATTTTTCATTTTCTCTCCTTAAATTTATTATACTAAAACCTAAAGCATCATCACCGCAAATATCAATACATTTTCCACATCTTATACATTCACCTGATTTTACATCTTGATTTTCTTTACCTATCATCCAAAGCACTTGTTTTTCGGGGCACACTCCAAGACATTTATAACACTTAGTGCATTTTTGTAAGCTATATCTTACTTTTAACAATGAAAAATGCGAACTTAAAGCCCAAAAAGCCCCTAAAGGACAAAAATGCGAACAAGTAAACCTTGGACTAAAAAATGTATCTATACAAAAAATGATCAAAGCCATAAAAAGCCAAGAAACACCACCGAAAATAATCCCTCTTTGGATTATTCCTATATAAGAAAATTCCTCAAAAACAGGAAAAGAAAAAAGAAAAGAAAAAATCAAAACAAAAGCTAAAACATAATAACGCAAATTTTTATTTACATTAAAAACTCTTGCTTGATTAAAGCCTAATTTATTTCTAATAAAATAAGCAAAATCAGTAATGATATTGACAGGACAAACCCAAGCACAAAACGCTCTTCCAGCAAAAACAGCATAAAATAAAAATACTATTAAAGCACCACTTAAAGCCATTAAATCTACTTGCAAACTTGCTAAAGCAAGTTGAATAAATGCAAAAGGATCACTTAGTGGCACCGAAGAAAATAAAACCGAAAAGCTTAAATTTCCTTTTAATATAAAATTAAATACACCAAAAGAAAAAAAAGTTAAAATAGACAATTGCACTATTCTTCTTAAAATAAGATACTTCATAGCAATTCTCCATCGTTAAGATAATCTTTAGCCTTGTTTTTATTGAAATTTTTATCTGTATTTACATCTTGCAAACGCTTTTCATCTTTTTCATCCCAACCCTTGATGTAATTATCCCCAGCTTTTCCTAAAACAAATTCTCTAGGCAAAACTTTAATGGCTGCTTTTTGTGTTATACAAGCTTTTTCACAAACCCCACATCCAACACACACTTCATGATCTACCACAGGTAGTAAAAATGCATGCTTTGCTGTTCTTTCGTTGCGTTTTGTTTCAAGTTTTAATGCTTTATCCATTAGAGGACAAGCTCTATAACAAGCATCACATTGAATTCCCCAATAAGCAACACAACTTGCACTATCAATTATAGCTATACCCATTTTTGTTTTATAAATTCCATCTTTTTGCTCTAGATATTTATGATCTAGCGCATTTGTAGGACAATCTCTTATACAAGGTATATCCTCACATAACCTGCAAGGATTTTCTCTTGCTACAAAAAAAGGTGTACCATTTTTAGCACTATTTTCTAAATTTGCTAACTTTAAAACATCATAAGGACAGGCTTTTACACAAAGTCCACATCGTATACATTTTGATAAAAATTCTTTTTCATCATCTGCCCCAGGAGGTCTTAAAAAATACTCCTGATTTGAGCTAAATGCTAAACTTGCCAAAAATGCACTTCCGCTTCCTATGCATAAAAGCTTAAAAGCAAAGGCTAAAAATTCTCTTCTATTTTTCATTTTTATGCTTTAGTAATTTTTACGGCACATTTTTTGAAATCTGTTTGATTAGACAACGGACAAGTTGCATCTAGTGTAACTTTGTTTATATATACATTCTCATCAAACCAAGGCACATACACAAGGCCTTTAGAAGGTTTATTTCTACCACGAAAATCTACTCTAGCTTTTACTTTACCACGACGTGATTCTACCCATACGATATCACCTTGATTAATTTTCATAGCCTTAGCATCATCTTCATTCATATAACAAAGTGCTTCAGGTACTGCACGGAAAAGCTCAGGAACCCTCATGGTCATAGTTCCACTATGCCAATGCTCTAAAACCCTACCAGTACATAACCAGAATGGATATTCTTCGCTTGGTTTTTCAGGTGCTTTCATAAATGGTCTAAAGAAAATTTTTACTTTGTTTTTTAAACTGTATTTTTCTTTAGTTTGTGGAGCTAGTAAATCTCCTTTTGGTAATTCTTTAGCAAAATCACCATAAAACGCAAAGTCTGAATTTGGAGCAGCTTTTTTAGCATAATAATCAAATTTAGTATTAAATCTCCATTGGGTTTCTTTACCATTTACCACAGGCCATCTTAAACCTCTTACTTTATGATAAGTATCAAAATCAGCTAAATCATGTCCATGACCTAAGCCAAATTTGCGGTATTCTTCCCATAGATATTTTTGTACAAAAAATCCATAACCTTCAAATTCTTTACCGTCACTACCTATAATTTTTCTTTCATCGCCATTAACATCACTATTATCAAATCCTTTTGCAATAGAATCGTTTGCTTTAAAAGATTTTGCTTCTTTATTAGCAAATAATACATCATATAAAGTATCATCTTCGCTATAACCCATAGCTTTAGCTTCTTCTAAAACACTTGGTAGGGTAAGCTTATCATTTACCTTAGTTTCGCCCCAAACTTCTTTTAATTTAAAGCGTTTTGCAAATTCCATGATTTGCCAAGTATCACTCATAGCTTCACCTACAGGCAAGACTTGTTGCTTCCAGTGTTGAGTTCTTCTTTCAGCATTACCATAAGCACCCCATTTTTCATAAATCATAGCACTTGGTAAAATTAAATCTGCCACCTTAGCACTAATTCCTGGGTAACAATCACTCACAACGATAAAATTATCCATTTCTCTAGCTGCTGCTATCCAGTGGTTTGCATTAGCAGTGTTTTGCCAAGGATTATTTACTTGTACCCAAGCAAATTTGATATTTCCATCTTCTAAATCTCTCATGATTTTTAAGTATGGAGCACCTGGTTTTGGATTAATCGTTTTTGCAGGAACTTTCCAAATCTTTTCACTAATTTCTCTGTGTTTAGGATTTGCAACCACCATATCAGCAGGTAAACGATGTGAAAAAGTCCCTACTTCTCTTGCAGTTCCACAAGCACTTGGTTGTCCTGTCAATGAAAACGCACCGCTTCCTGGCTTAGCTTGTTTGCCAAGTAAAAAATGTACCATATAAGCTTGCTCATTTACCCAAGTACCTCTTGTGTGTTGATTAAAGCCCATAGTCCAAAAACTTACAACTTTTCTATTTTTTTCTATATATAAATTTGCTAATTCTTGAAGTTTTTTCTTAAATTCTTCTATACTTTCATCTTCATTGCCCTTAGCAACTTTAGCAACATAATCAAGCGTATAAGGCTCTAAAGCTTTTTTGAAATCTTCAAATGAAATTTCCCAATGCGCATCAGGAGCACTTTGGTGTTTCATTTCAAATTTATCGCCTGCTTTTACACCCAAATAAGCCAAAGATACTGCTTCTTCTTCATCTACAATAATAGCATTTTGTTTTGCTACGGTATCTTTTTCACTTGCTTTAAATTTAGGATGGTTTGGATTATTTCTCATTCCATAACCAATATCAGCATAACCTGTTGTAAAAATACAATGTTTTTCAATAAATTCTTTATCCATAGCTTCAGGATGATTATAAACAATCTCTCTAGCGATATAATTCCAAATAGCTAAATCAGTATTTGGTTTGAAAATGATTTCAGTATCTGCTATATGAGAAGTTCTATTAGAAAAAGTAGATAAATTTACGATTTTAACTTTATCTAAATTACTTAATTTTCTATCACTTACCCTTGACCATAAAATCGGATGCATTTCTGCCATATTTGCACCCCAAGTAATAATAGTATCAGTAAGCTCTATATCATCATAACAACCAGAAGGCTCATCAACCCCAAAAGTTTGCATAAAACCAACAACAGCACTAGCCATACAATGACGTGCATTTGGGTCTATATTGTTGGATCTAAAACCAGCTTTTACTAATTTTGCAGCAGCATATCCTTCTTGTATAGTATATTGACCACTTGCAAAAATTCCAATCCCCTCAACACCTTTTTCTTTGTAGGCTTTTTTGAATTGTTTTTCCATTTCATCAAAAGCTCTTTGCCAAGAAACTTGTTGGAATTTTCCTTTTTTGTCAAACTCACCTTTTGCATTTACACGAAGTAAAGGTGTTACTAAACGGTCTTCTCCATACATGATTTTTGCATTAAAATAACCTTTAATACAATTTAATCCACGATTTACCGGAGCTGCTGGGTCTCCTTTTACAGCGACAATTTTACCATCTAAACTTGCAACTAAAATTCCACAGCCTGTACCACAAAATCTACAAACAGCCTTATCCCAACGCCATTTATTCTCAGTATTTGCAAGTACACTACTTGGAACACTAAAACCTGCAACACCACAAGCACTAGCAATAGCGGTATTTTTAATGAAGTCCCTTCTGTTCATTATATCCCTCGTTATTGTTTATTTATGTATATAAAGAATACATAAATAAAATATTACTATGATTAGTTTAAATTTAAATTATAATAGAGAATATTTTACAAGTATTTATAAATAGGAGTTTTTTAGTATTTTTTAATATTTTTGCATATTATAAAACGCTAGTTAATTCTAGCGTTTTAATTGATTTACAATTCCAAGCATATCATCGCTTGTAGTAATAGCTTTTGAGCCAGCTTCATAAGCTCTTTGCCCTGTAATAAGATCAGTCATTTCTTCTACAAGCTGAACATTACTAAGCTCTACAAAGCCATGTTTGATTACAGAAAATCCATTCTCTCCAGCTATACCTGCAATAGGCGCTCCACTTGCATCAGTTTCTACTAAAAGATTATCCCCTAAAGCATGTAAACCTGCAGGATTGATAAAATTTACAAGCTCAATTTGACCTATTTGAGTTTCAGCTGTATTTCCTGGCTGCATAACAGAAACCGTTCCATCACTTGCTACGTTAATAGCTGTAGCATCCTCAGGTATAGTCATTTCCGGCAAAAGTCTATAACCATCTGAATTTACAATATTTCCTTCAGCATCTTTGGTAAATTGACCATTTCTAGTATAAGCTATAGTTCCATCAGGCATTTGAATTTGGAAAAAGCCATTATTACCAGCGATTGCCATATCAAGACCTGAAGTTGATGTTTGTTTTAAACTACCTTCACTAAAAATTTTACTCACAGCTGTCACTCTTGAGCCAAGACCCACTTCTATACCACTTGGGTGTTTTGTGGTACTTGAGGTTGAAGTACCTGCGTATTTCATCGTTTGATACATCAAATCTGCAAATTCTGCACGCGATTTTTTATAACCTACTGTATTAACATTTGAAATATTATTTGACGTTACATCAATTTGTGTTTGTTGTGATACCATCCCTGATGCTGCTGTATATAATGATCTTAACATTTTATCTATCCTTAGTTTTATTTAGTACTTGCTAATTTGTTAATAGCTTCTTGATTTAAATCATCCATATGAGATGTCATAACTTTTTGATACATCTCAACCATTCTATTTGCTTCGATTAATCCTACCATTTCTGTAACTGGATTAACATTTGAACCTTGAGTAAAACCTTGCTTAATGGCATTTGAATTTGGCAAATCTCTAATTTTGTTTAAATTATCGATTTTATACATATTATCACCATCTTTTTGCAAATCTCTTAAATCATCAACTTGCGCTACGAATAATCTTGCTATATCTTGATTAGATGCACTGATGATTCCATTTTTATCCACATTAATAAAAGAAGTGGAATTTCCTATGCGTATGCCATCGTTTTCAGGATTGTTAAAATAATCACTGCTTAAAACTCTATACCCTTGACGATTTACCAAATATCCCTCATCATCAAGCTGGAAATTTCCATCTTGACTCAATCTTACCTCACCATTATTTGTTTTAATTAAATAAAAAGTATCCTCACGAGTAAGAGCTAAATCCAAAGGATTATGCGTCATTTTCATAGAACCTACGCTAAAATTTGTATAGATGTGATTAACCTGTGGAACCCTATCTATAGTTGTATTTACAAATCTTGCAGCATCTCTTGTATGATTTTGTATAGGTAACTCATCTTGAGTTTCTTTAAAAATCCTTTTAAAATCTGCAATAACAACATTATCTCTTTTATAGCCACTTGTATTTACATTTGCTAGGTTATTAGTTACAACATCTAAGCGATTAAACTGCGTAACCATAGCACCAGTAGCTTGATAATACCCATTTTGCATTGTTTTTCCTAACTAAAATCTTAATTTTCTACACGATAAAGCAAAAGCTGTTCCAAAATGTTTTTATTTGTTTTTAATTAATTTTTAGGCATAATATTTAGTTTTACACTCATTACTTAAATACAAGGGGTATCCATGGCTAATGAAACCAATGTTTTAGAAGAACTTTTCAAAGAAAATTCTAAAGATTATATCACATATGAAAAACTTGTCAAGTATTTTGCAAAGCTTCCAAATGCAACAAGTGCAAAAAAAATCCGCGATTTAATGGATAAACATAAAGTAGAATTAATTTCTTCAGCTGAAATTGCTAAAAAAAGAAATTTAGAAGAAGCAAAAAAACTACAAGAAGAAAAACAAAAATTACAAGATACGAGTTTAGAAAATGAATTTGATTTAGCCAATGAAAACGATTTGCTTGAATGGAGTAGATCAGACTCTCCTGTTAGAATGTATTTAAGAGAAATGGGACAAATTGCTCTTTTAAACAAGGACGAGGAAGTTGAAATTTCTAAAAAAATTGAGCTAGGTGAAGATATTATTATTGATGCTTTTTGTTCTGTGCCTTATTTGATTGATTTTATACTTGATTATAAAGAGCCTTTAATTAATAGAGAAAGAAGAGTAAAAGAGCTTTTTAAAAGCTTTGAAGATGATGACAAAAGTGATGATGACAAAAGTGATGATGAAATAGACTCTGAAGAAGAAAATGAAAACGAGGAAAATGAAAATTCAAGTGAAAAAAAACCTAAAAAAACAAGCAAAAAAGAAGACGAAAGAACCTTAAAAGTTATAGAAAGTTTTAAAGCTTTAGAAAAAGCAAAAAAAGAATGGTTAAAAACCATATCTACTATTAATGCAGAAAAAAACGACGATGAATTATTAGATAAATTAATTATTGCTTTTAAGAAAAATATATTAAAAGAAAAACTAATGGATCTAGGTCCAACTTCAAAACTTATCTCTGAAATCGTAAAATCCATGGAAACAGCTTTAAAAAGCGATGAAGAATTTGACAAAGAATTAAAACGCTTAGAATATCGCTTGCCAATGTTTTCAGAAGAATTAAAACAAAGACACCAAGATATCTTAAAAGATATTACCAAACTTAGCAAAGAAGAAATCGCTGAACGCGCACTAGAAACTACCATGGTAAGCACTTATATGGAGATTAAAAAACTCATTCAAACTAAAGAAGCTAGCCAAAATTCTTTTGATTTAGAAAAAGATCAACTAAAAGAAATTCTAGAGCAAATAAAACGCGGTAAAAAAATCTCAGATGAAGCTAAAACCAGAATGGCAAAATCAAATTTACGCTTGGTTGTAAGTATTGCTAAAAGATATACTAACCGTGGATTACCATTTTTAGATTTGATCCAAGAGGGCAATATAGGCTTAATGAAAGCGGTAGATAAATTTGAATACAAACGCGGTTATAAGTTTTCAACCTATGCAACTTGGTGGATTAGACAAGCCATTTCAAGAGCAATTGCTGATCAAGCAAGAACGATTAGAATTCCTATTCATATGATAGAAACTATTAATCAAATCAATAAAATCATTCGTGAATACTTACAAAAAGAAGGCAAAGAGCCTGATGTAAGCATTATTGCCAAAGAAGTAGGACTTAGTGTAGACAAGGTAAAACAAGTGATTAAAATCACTAAAGAACCAATTTCCCTAGAAGCACCTATTAGCAATGAAGATGATGGTAAATTTGGAGATTTTGTAGAAGATAGAACTTCAATTTCTCCTATGGATCATATCTTAAAAGATGATTTAAAAGAACAAATTGATGAAGTTTTAGATCAGCTTAATGATAGAGAAAAAGCTGTTATTAGAATGCGTTTTGGTTTAATGGATGATGAAAGCGATAGAACCTTAGAAGAAATCGGCAAAGAATTAAATGTTACAAGAGAAAGAGTAAGACAAATAGAAAGCTCAGCTATAAAAAAACTCAAACATCCAAAAGTTGGTAGAAAACTTAAAAATTACATAGAAGGTTGGAAATAATCCTTGCTAAAAAGCAAGGATTAGCTATCCCTAAAAAGTTTCGTTGCTAAATGCGCTGCTCTACTATGATCAGTATCTTTTTTCAAGGTATTAAAAATTCTACTAATATATTCTTCTAAAATTTGTTGAGAATTATTAATTTTTTCTGCTTCATTTAAAGTAATCTTACGATATCTTCCTTCACTGTTTAACTCATAAGCTAAATCATTATCACTTAACTGCAGTTTTAAAATTTGGGCTAATTTTGCACGCGAATGCTCATCAAAAATAGGAGTCATTAATTCTAGTCTTCTTTCTAAATTCCTTGGCATCCAATCAGCACTTGAAATAAAATAATTTGGCTCAGTGTGTTTAAAATATAAAATTCTAGCATGTTCTAAATATTTTCCAACTATACTTCTAACTTTTATATTTTCACTATACCCTTTTACCCCAGGTCTTAAACAACAAATTCCACGCACAATAAGATCTATTTTAACACCCTTATTTGAAGCCTCATATAAAGCTTTAATCACATCACCATCTACTAAAGCATTCATTTTGGCTATGATTACCCCATTTCTTCCATGACTTGCTTCTGTAGCTATCATATCTAAAATTCGTTCTTTGATTTGCTTTGGACTCATTGATAAAGTCTTTAATCGACGGCTTTTACTATATCCTGAAAGTATATGAAAAAAGGTTGTGGTATCTTGAGAGTATTCTTCTTTAGAAGTAAAATAACTCACATCAGTATAAATTTTAGCTGAACTTGCATTATAATTGCCTGTACTTAAATGATTATAAATTTTTAATTTATCCCCTTCTTTTCTAATCACTTGAGCTACTTTTGCATGCACTTTAAAACCGGTGATTCCATACACTACATGAGCTCCTGCATTTTCTAATGATTTTGCCCAGTGCAAATTATTTTCCTCATCAAAGCGTGCTTTTAATTCCACCATTACTGTAACTTGTTTACCATCACTTGCTGCATCAATTAAAGCTTGGACTATGTTTGAATTTTTTTCTACCCTATAAAGAGTCATTCTTATAGAAACAACCTTAGGATCTTTACTTGCTTCTTTGATAAATTGATACACAGGCTCAAAGCTTTCATAAGGTTGTATAGCCAATATATCTTGTTTATCAATTGCACTAAAAATAGATACATTATCTCCAAAAGGTGGTAAAATCTTTGGTGTATACACAGGGTTTAGTAAGTGTGTAAATTCTTTATTAGAAATGATTTGCCACAGTGATGGTAAATTTAAAAGTATGCTGTATTCATAAATGTCTTTATGAAAAATATTCATATGAGAACTTAAAAATTCAATCAACTGCTCATCTGCGCCTTTTTCTATTTGCAAGCGTATAAAAGCACCTTTTCTACGAAGCTTTAAACCCTGCTCCAAAATCAACATAAAATCATCAGCTTCTTCTTCTTCTATTTCCATATCTGCATTTCTAGTTACTCTAAAAGCAGCAGATGATAAAAGCTTATAACCAGGAAAAATATGTTCAGTATGATGGCGCACTATACTTTCTATAGACACATAAATATTAGAGCTTACTTGATAAAATCTTGGTAAAACCCTAGGTATACGTATCATACCAAATTTTAAAAGTTCAGGATGCATAGGATCGCAAAGCTTTACTGCTAAAGAAAACGAAAGATTGTTTAAATGCGGAAAAGGATGGGTTGCATCAACCGCAATAGGTACTATCACAGGAAAAATATTAGAGAAAAAATGCTCATTACATTGTTGTTTTAAATCCTCATCAAGTTCTTCATATAAACGAATAAATAAATTTTCTTTTTCTAAATCTTGAGTTATTTTAGTAAAATACTGCTCTACTACATATTTTTCTTCATGTAAATAATTTCTAATAGCTTTAAGCTGTGCAAGTGGGGTCATTTCATCATTACTTGCTGTGCTTATTCCTGCTATAAAAAGCTGTTTTAATCCAGCCACTCTTATCATATAAAACTCATCTAAATTTGTACAATATATAGCAATAAATTTAAGTTTTTCGAGCAAAGGAAGATCTTTAGAACATTGATCTAAAACACGGGAGTTAAATGCAAGCCAAGAAAGTTCTCTATTAATATACATTGATGGTTGAATTTGCATAATACACCTGCCTTATTTTCTAGTATTTAATATTTTAGTATTTCTTTTATTAAAATTTATTTTATTTTTATAATAGTAAATAAAATTATATAAAAAAAATAATACTTTTTTTCTCTTATTAAAAAAATAATAAATGATTAATAAACTTATATTTACTTTTTATGTTTTATAATGCAATATAATTATACTTAAGTTCTTGTAACTTAAATTTCATTCAAAGGAGAGACTTTGAAAAAAGCAAACTCAAAACTTTTTGCTGTTTTCCTCTTCTTGCTTGTAATTTTAGCAGGAGTTGGAATGTATACTTTCCATAATGCTAAAGGCACTTCTTATTTTAGCAATGCCAGTGAAAGCTGTAATAATTGTCATATTATGAACGAAGTTTATAATGATTATTTAAAAGCTTCACACTCTAAAGAAGTTGATGGTAAACCAAGAGCAACCTGTAATGATTGTCATTTACCACATAGCTTTTTTGAAAAATGGATTGCTAAAGCTCAAAGTGGTTTAGGACATGCTTATGCATTTACTTTTAAACTTGATTCTTTACCTACGCATTTAAGTGCAAATGCAAAAAGTAAAGAAATAGTCCAAAATAACTGCATAGAATGTCATAAAGAAATTGCGAGCAACACTATCAACCCTACTCTAGATCCACATAAAGATAATTCCTTAAGTTGTGTATCTTGTCACCAAGGTGTTGGCCATAAGAGAGGATTTTAAATGAAAGGAGTAATTAATGAATAATAAAGGCATTTTATATAGTGCTATAAGTGCTACTATAGTAGCTATTGCGGGCGTATTGTGGTTAAATCAAGATATCACAGCTAAAACAAATGATTCAGTAGGTGGAATCATTTCTCAAGAAATTGTAAAACTTGGCGATGAAAACCCTACTTTTGATTATTGGGGAAAGAATTTTCCTGATTATTTAGATATGCATACAGCAGTGGAAAAACAAGCACCTAATGCAACAGAATTTGGTGGAAATTTAGCTTATTCAAAACTAATCCGCTATCCACAACTAACTGTTCTTTGGGCGGGTTATCCATTTAGCATTGATGCTAATGAAGAAAGAGGACACTTTTGGGTTCAAGTAGATCAAATGGATACAGCTAGAAATAACAAAGATTTCTTAAATGCACATGGCTTTGCAGGATTTGGTGGCCAACCAACAGCTTGTATGAATTGCCATAGCGGATGGACTCCTTGGCTTTTAAACAACACTGCAAAAGGTGATTGGGTGGCATTTAACTCTGCAAAATATTGGACTATGATTAAAACAATTCCTGCGGTAAATGGAGCTAAAGAAAACTCGCCTGAGCACAGTGGACCTCACGGTGGAAAAAGAATGGGTGTAACATGTGCAGATTGTCACAACCCAACAGATATGAGTTTAAGACTTACAAGACCAGCTTTAATTAATGCATTAATTTCAAGAGGCTATGAGGCAGATGAAAAACAAGGCATTAAAGCTTCAAGAAGCGAGATGAGAACTTTAGTATGCTCTCAATGTCACGTTGAGTATTATTTCAAACCAACAGGTACTAAAGTAAAAACTATTGGAGAAAGCATAGCTAATGATAGTTCTAAAAAATGGTGGAATGGTACACAAAAAACTTACGATGAGTTTGACTCTTGGAGAGATGGAAATAAACCAATTGAAATTGAGGTTGATGGTATAGAGTTAACCTATCCATGGAGTGAGTGGAAAAAAGGTGAGCCATTTAGAATAGAAATGTTTGATGATTATTATGAAAAAAATAGAGAAAATTTTTCAAGTGATTGGGTTCATAAAATCACTAAAGCGCCTATGTTAAAAATTCAACACCCAGAAAGCGAACTTTATAGTGGTGGAGTACATGCTGCAAACGGTGTAAGTTGTGCAGATTGTCACATGCCTTATATTAGAAAAGGTGCAAAAAAAGTTACCAACCATAACATCACTTCACCTTTAGTTGATATTAACTCAGCTTGTAAAACTTGCCATACTCAAAGCGAAAGCTATCTAGCTAAACAAGTAAAAGATATTCAAAATTCAGTAGCTCATGATTTAAGAACAGCTGAATATTCTTTAGTAAGCTTGATTAAAGATGTAGAAACTATTCGCGCAGAGCTTGGAAAAATGCCTAAATTTCAAACTAATGGCAAAGCAGATGATGCTAAAATTTCAGCTGAATTAAAAGAAGTATTAGAACTTCATAGAAAATCTCAAGTAAGAGCAGACTTTGTAGGTGCTGAAAACTCAACAGGATTCCACAATCCTAGAGAAGCTTCAAGAATGCTTTTACAATCAGTTGATATGTCAAGACAAGGACAAACTAAATTAGTAGAAATTGCGGCCAAAAATGGTATTAAAGATTTCAAAACTTCAAATTTAGGTTTTGAAGATATTCAAAAATTAAATCCAGGTGAAATTCACTATAAAGTAGATATAGATGGCAACAAAGCAGGAGATCGCTACTATAAACACCAAGAAGTAAATGGTAATCCACCAGCAAAACTTCTTGAAGATGATAAAAATCTAAAACCTTATAATTATAAAGTAATAGATTAATCAAACTAAACCCTCATAATCGAGGGTTTATTCTTTTATCAAACTTACATCCTCACCTTTTAAAATTTTATTCATAGTGTTCATAGCACACATTTTTCCACACATTGAACAAGAATTAAGTTCTTCAGGCTTTCTTTCATTAAACATTTTCTTAGCCTTTTCTCCATCAATTGCCAATTTAAACATTTTTTCCCAATCAATATCTTGTCTAGCTTTACTCATTTCATCATCTATTTTTCTTTCTTTAGGAAGCTTGGCTATATCTCCTGCATGAGCTGCTATTTTAGTCGCTACTATACCATCTCTTACATCTTCTAAATTTGGAAGTCTTAAGTGCTCAGCAGGAGTTACATAGCAAAGTATATCAGCACCAGCTGCCGCTGCAACTGCTCCACCGATCGCTCCGCTTATATGATCATATCCTGCACCTATATCAGTAACCAATGGTCCTAAAACATAAAAAGGCGCGCCGTTGCAAATTCTTTTTTCAAGTTGCATATTAGCTTCTATTTCGTTAATAGCCATATGGCCAGGTCCTTCTATCATTACTTGTACATCTTGAGCCCATGCTCTTTTAGTTAATAACGAAAGTTCGATAAGTTCAGCAATTTGAGCTCCATCACTTGCATCATGAGTACAACCAGGTCTTAGCGCATCGCCCAAAGAAAGTGTCACATCAAATTCCTTACATATAGCAAGCAAATCATCATAATATTCATAGAATGGATTTTCAGCATCATTCATTTGCATCCAAGCATAAAGAACTGATCCTCCTCTTGAAACTATATTAGTAATCCTATCGCACTCTTTAAAAACCCTAGCAGCACGAGAATTTATCCCTGCATGAATTGTCATAAAATCCACTCCACTTTTAGCATGATGATATACTACATCTAAAAAATCTTTTGCCTTAATATCTTTTAAATCTTTTTCTAAAAATCCAACCGCATCATAAACAGGCACAGTGCCTATCATAGCTTTTGAAGTAGCAATTAACTCATCTCTAAAACGACTAGTTTTACCATAATTACTAAGATCCATAATAGCTTCTATATTAAATTTATGAGCCAATTCTACTTTTTTCATTTCTTCGCTATAATCTACACAATCATTTGAAACACCTAAATTTACATTTACTTTTGTTTTGAGTCCATAGCCAATACCATTTGGGTCTAGTGCTTTATGGTTGATATTTGCAGGAATGATAATTTTTCCACATGTTATATTTTCAAGCAAAAAATCTTCACTTACTTGCTCTTTTTGTGCAACAATTTGCATTTGTTTTGTGAAAATTCCTTCTTTTGCATAAGACATTTGAGTTTTCATTTAAATTTATCCTTAAAATAAAATTTGGATAAATGAAGGGTATGTGAGTAGTTGATAAATTATCCCAACGCTAGCATTACCTAGTTCTGGTGCGGTCTAAGCTTTTAGCTTACTCTCAGCCTGTATCACAAGCTCCCGTCATTTATGCAAAGCAAGTATAGCAATAAATACAAAACAAAGTTTATTTTTTTATTTGATTTTTAGCTTGCTTGCTAAAATGTAACAATTCTTCGGTAGTTTTTATATAAAAAGGAATTTTTTTAAGACAGTATTTTAAAATTTCACTTGCAGCCAAAGCATCACTTAAGGCTCTATGATGCTTACTTTCAATACACAAAAACTCTTTTAGAGCATCAAGGCCGTACTTGGGACTTTCAATGCATTTTTTAGCTAAATCAATTGTACATAATCTTCTATTTAAAAGCACTCCAAAATCATTTTCATACATAGCTTTAGATATAAAATGATAATCAAAACGCACATTATGTGCTACAAAAATGCTATCTTTTAAAAATAATTTAAAATCATTTAACACAGTTTTTAAAGAAGGTGCATTTTCTACCATATCCAAACTAATCCCTGTTAATTCTGTAATATTTTCAGGTATGCTTTCTACTTTTATAAAACTCTCGAATCTATCAATTTCTTTACAGTTTTGAATTTTCACTGCACCTATTTCTAAAATTTGACCACTTTTTATCCCACCGGTGCTTTCAATATCTACAACACAAAAAATCTCATCTTTTATTTTTGTATTTTTGCTTTTCAAACACAAACAATTTTGTGCATTAAGCTCGACTCCTAGTCCTAAAAGCTCAAAAACATATAAATCAAAATCATAATGATTTAATTCTTCTATTTTTGCAAGCTCTTTTAAAACCCAAGGAAAAGGTTTGTTTTCTTTACTTAGCTTGATGATTAAATCATCGATTTGTTGTTGACTCAAAATTCAAGCTTTAAAGAATTGATTGCTGTTTTTTTATCTTGCGAGGAAAAGATATAACTACCTGCAACTAAAATATCAGCTCCTGCTTCATCCAAATCAGGCGCATTTAAGCCATTTACCCCACCATCTACTTCTATAAAAACTTTAAGATTTTTTCTATCTATCATTTCTCTTAACTGTCGAATTTTATCATACACTAACGGCAAAAAGCTTTGCCCACCAAAGCCTGGATTAACACTCATTAAAAGCACCATATCTACAAATTCTAAAATATGCTCTATACTTGAAACTGGAGTATGTGGATTTAAAACAATAGCAGGATGAATGCCATTTTTTCTTATATACTCACACACTCTAATAGGATGATTTTCAGCTTCTAAGTGAAAGCTGATAAATTTTGGCTTTATTGGGATAAATAAATCTACAAAACTGCTAACATTATGTACCATTAAATGCACATCTAAAGGCACTGAAGTAATTTTTGAAATATTTTCAACCACACAAGGACCAAAAGTAAGATTTGGTACAAAATGCCCATCCATCACATCAATATGCAATAAATCAGCCCCTGCTTGAGACACTTCTTTAATTTCATTTTCTAAATTTAAAAAATTTGCAGACAATAAACTTGGTGCTACATACATTTCATATCTCCAATAAAAGTAAAAAATAATTTTATCATACTTATTATCAAATTTTCTTTATGTATTTTTGGTAATATTTGAATTTTTTAAGCTTGTTTTAGATACAATGCTAAAAATTATTTTTATTTCATAAGGAAAATTTATGTCAAGAATTTGCCAAATTACAGGAAAAGGACCTATGGTAGGTAACAATGTTAGCCATGCTAACAATAAAACTAAAAGACGCTTTTTGCCAAATTTAAGAACAGTTCGTATTACTTTAGAAGATGGAACTACTAGAAAAGTTAGAGTTGCTGCTTCAACTTTAAGAACACTTAAAAAGCAAAGTAGTAAATAATCCTTAATGTAAATGAGGAATTACTATGTCTTTTTTAAAAAAGCTACAAAAATTCCTCAATTGGTCTCCCTCTCCAAAACCTTCAATTAATCTCAATGATGAGCTTTATGAGCAACTTAAATTTTTAAGAATTCCTCTTATTGCCGTTGTTATTATGACATTAATTGGGGCTTTTGGTTATATGCTCACAAGTAATTACAACCTTAACGATGCTATTTATCAAGCCGGTATGACTTTTACCACTTTGGGTTATACTGAAGTTAATCCCATACCAACAGCGGGTAGAATTTTTACTGTTGTATATGTACTATTAACTTTTACAATATTTACTTTTTGTATGGGTTTAGTAATAGAAATAGTAAAAAAAGGTGTTTTGTCTAAAATCATCAAGGAAAGAAGAATGCTGCATAAAGTTGCAAGATTAAAAAATCATTTTGTAATATGCTACCATAATGATTTTACCATAGAATTAGCACAGCAATTTAGAGAAAATCATATTCCTTTTGTTGTGGTTGATGAAGTTGAAAATTTCAGCGAGATTGCCAAAAAATATAATTATCCTTATTATATAGAAAGCGCACCTCATACTAATACAGCCTTTTTAAAAACCAATCTTTCTAGCGCAAAAGGCGTAATAACCCTTAGTAATAACATAGCAGATAATATTGCTATCATTGCCTCAGTAAGATTATTTGAAAAAGAACTACAAAGAATTAATCCTTATTTTATACTAGCTAGTTCAAGCAACGAAGATGAAACAGAAAAACTTAAAAAACTTGGAGCAAATTCTATTGTTTCTGCTACAAAATTAGTCGCGCAAAGACTTAGTGCGATGTCAGCAAGACCAGATATGGAAAATTTATTAGAAAATTATCTTTATAAAAAAAATAGCCCTATTGATTTAGAAGAGGTTAAAATTCCTGATGAATCGTGGGTGAGATTTAAAAGATTAAAAGAAATTCATTTAAGAGATATGGCAAACGTAAGTATAGTAGGAATTTTAGAAAATAAAAAATTCACACCTATGCCAAGAGGTGATACTTTAATAGGTACTGGAGCAAAATTATTAATCGTAGGTACAGCAGATAGCATAAAAATAGCCAAAAAGATTATAAAAAACAAGCAAAAACCCGATGAGTTAAAATATATTTAACTTATTTTAAGCTATAATCAAATATTAATTTTAAAAAGGAGGCTTATATGCTACATGAATTTAGAGATTTAATTACTGACCTAAAAGGTAAAGACATGCACTTTGATAAATTGTTTGAAGAGCACAATGAACTTGATCACAAAATCAAAGACGCAGAAGAAGGTAGAATTCATCTAGATAGCTTGGAAATTGCAAATCTTAAAAAAGAAAAACTAAGATTAAAAGATGAGCTAAACACTTATTTATCAAATTATAAAAAATAATTTCTTTCTAATTTTAACTTTCAAGGAAAAACTATGTTTGGAAAAAAAAGTCAATCAAAACAAGACTTTGAAGATTTACAAAATAAAATCAAAGAACTAGAAGAAGAAAACAAAAAACTTCTTTTAGAAAAACAAGAATTAATCGAAAAATACGAAAAGCAACTTCAAGAAGATTGCGGGAAAACTGCACTTGAAACTCGTCTTTTGGAGATGTTATTAACTGGAGTGTTAAAAGGCATTTCAAATGTACAAGGCGATATGCAAGAAAATGTAAATAAAGCTGAAATGATTTCCCAGTATTCTGACTCATCATTAAAAGATATGCAAGAATTAAATGCAATTACGCATTCAATTATATCTTCACTTCAAAGCATTATTGAATCAGCTAACCGTTCAAGAGATACAGCAGGTAATTTACACCGCAGTGTTGATGAAATCACTAATGTTATTAACTTAATCAAAGATGTATCTGATCAAACTAATCTTTTAGCACTAAATGCCGCAATTGAAGCTGCTAGAGCAGGAGAACACGGCAGAGGTTTTGCTGTTGTTGCTGATGAAGTTAGAAAACTTGCTGAAAAAACACAAAAAGCGACCTCTGAAGTAGAATTAAATATTAATCTATTAAAGCAAAATGCAGATGAAATGTATGGACAAAGTGAACAAGTAGAAAAAGTATCATTAGAATCAAATGAACATATTATAAAATTCTCTAGTAATTTTGCTCAATTAATCTCTAATGCAAATTCAACTAGCTCGCACGCTAAACGTATTGCTTCTGAAATTTTTGTTTCCTTAGCAAAATTAGATCATGTTGCTTTTAAATTAAATGGTTATAATGAAATCATTCATGCTTCAGGTAAAGCACTCTCTGATCATTTAAGTTGTAGACTTGCAAAATGGATTGCAGGTGTGGGCAAAGAAAGATTTTCTAGTGGAAGAGCTTTTGGTAAGTTAAATTTACCACACCAAAAGGTGCATGAAAATATCAACCAAGCTGTTGCCTTGGCACATAATGAAAATACAGGCAATGAATTAGTTCAAAATCAAATTCTAGATAAATGCTCAAATGCTGAAAAAGCCTCTGAAGATTTATTTGTAATCTTTAAAGAAATGCTTGATGAAAAAGACCCAAACATTGAAAATAAAGAAGAAAAATAAAAGGTAAGATTAATTCTTACCTTTAAACCACAAATACGCATATTCAAGTAAAGGGGTTTTGATAGGATTTTCTTTAGAAAATTTTTCAAAGTCTTTTCTTTTTATCCATACTGCTTGAATATCCTCTCCATCAATTCCACCACCATGACCAGTTTTATCATCTTCGGTAATTTCAGCATAAAATAAAAACTGTCTACTTACACCTGAACCAAAACCTGTATAAAACTCTCCTATTTTTTTTACAACCTTAGGAGTATAACCTAGCTCTTCAATACATTCTTCTTTAGCTATTTCGTCTAAACTCAAATTTTTATCAACAAGTCCTGAACAAAGCTCTATGCTAAATCCCATCTCATCTAATTTTAAATCATTACGTTTTTGATAATCCCATAAAGGAATTCTAAATTGTTTTACAAAGACAAAAGAATCTTTTTGAGTATGATATAAAAAAACAGAAACACTATCTAATGCTTCTATAAAATCCCAAGTATATTTTTTATTATCTTTGCCTATATAAGTATATCTTTTAGGTTTAATGTATTTTGAGTTGGAAAATCGCTCTTCTTGTAAGTTTTTCATGTAAAATCCTTATAATTTTACATCTATTATAACAAAAATAAAAATCAGTGCAGAAAAATAAAAAAAGTGAGTTGCTTTATATAAAAAGCAACTCAAAAGCAGCAAAAAGATGGTATTACATCATACCACCCATGCCTCCCATACCGCCCATGCCACTCATATCAGGCATAGCAGGTTTATCCTCTTTGATTTCACTAATTGTAGCTTCAGTTGTTAAAAGCATACTAGCTACTGAAACTGCATTAAGTAAAGCCACTCTTTCTACTTTAACAGGATCGATAATACCGCTTTCAAGCATATTTACATATTCACCTTTTGCAGCATCAAAACCAGTGTTTTCTTCTTTACTATTTTCTACTGTATTTACAACTACACCAGCATCAAATCCAGCATTTTCAGCAATTTGTCTTAAAGGCGCTCTTAAAGCTCTTTCTACAATAGCAGCACCAATAGCCTCATCACCTTGCAAATTCAAGCTGATTTTTGATTTTGCTTTGATTAATGCAGCACCACCGCCTATTACTATACCTTCTTCAACAGCAGCTTTTGTAGCACTTAATGCATCATCAACTCTATCTTTTTTCTCTTTCATTTCAGTTTCAGTAGCAGCACCAACTTTAATCACCGCTACACCACCGCTTAACTTAGCTAGTCTTTCTTGTAGTTTTTCTCTATCATAATCTGAGCTTGTTTCAGCAATTTGAGCTTTGATTTGATTAATTCTTGCATCAATATTTGCTTTTTCACCTGCACCATTTACAATAGTTGTATTATCTTTGTCAATAATCACGCTTGAAGCTTGACCTAAATCTTGGATACTAGCACTTTCTAAAGTTCTTCCAAGTTCTTCAGAAATCACTTCACCACCTGTTAAAATAGCGATATCTTCAAGCATAGCTTTTCTTCTATCGCCAAATCCAGGAGCTTTAACTGCTGAAATATTTAAAACACCTCTTAATTTATTTACAACTAAAGTTGCTAAAGCTTCACCTTCAATGTCTTCAGCTATAATTAAAAGTGGTTTTCCTGTTTTTTGAATTTGCTCTAAAATTGGTAATAAATCTTTTAAATTAGCAATTTTTTTATCAAATAACAAAATAAATGGATTTTGCAATTCAGCTGTCATTTTTTCAGTATTTGTAATGAAATATGGGCTTAAATAACCTCTATCAAATTGCATACCTTCAACCACATTTAATTCATCATTGATTGATTTTGCTTCTTCAACAGTGATAACACCATCTTTTCCAACTTTTTCCATAGCATCAGCGATTAAATTTCCGATTTTCTCATCTGAATTTGCAGAAATTGTTGCAACTTGAGCAATTTCTTTTTTGTCTTTAACTTCACGAGAAAGTTTTTTAAGTTCAGCTACTATAGCTTCACAAGCTTTATCCATACCTCTTTTAACTTCGATAGGATTAGCACCTGCTGTGATATTTCTCAAACCTTCTTTAAAAATAGCATGCGCTAAAACTGTTGCCGTTGTTGTTCCATCGCCTGCTTGATCAGCTGTTTTACTAGCTACTTCTCTAACTAAAGAAGCACCCATATTTTCTAAAGAATCTTTTAATTCTACTTCTTTAGCCACACTCACACCATCTTTTGTGATAGTTGGAGCACCAAAGCTTTTTTGGATTAATACATTGCGACCACGTGGTCCCATGGTAACTTTTACTGCATCATTAAGTTTTTTAACACCTTCATAAAGTTTATTTCTTGCTTCATCTGAAAAAAATATTTCTTTTGCCATTTTTTATCCTTTTTTATTTAATAATCCCTAAAACATCATCAATATTAAGAACTAAATACTCTTCATTATCAAGTTTTATTTCAGTTCCGCCGTATTTTGCAAACATTACTTTATCATTTACTTTAATATCTTCTATTTCTTTACTCACTGCAACAACTTCACCATTTAATGGTTTTTCTTTAGCATTATCTGGTATAATAATCCCAGAAGCAGTAGTTTTCATTTCTTCTAAGCGTTTTACTAAAATACGCTTTCCTAGAGGTTGAAAATTCATTTTTTATCCTTTCTAAAATGTGCTATTTTTAGCACTCTTTGTTTTTGAGTGATAGAATTATACATTAAAGAAAGTTAATTGTCAATAAATTAAGTAAAATATATCATATAAGTTTAGTCTATTACACTAAATTTTTATGATATATTATTATAAAGGTTTCTCATGAAAAAAATTCTTTACATTCTTTTAGGCGTAGTGTGCGTGGCATTATTAGCTATATATACATTATTATTTACAAGTATGGGTAATGCTTTTTTAAAGCCAAGAATCGAAACGATAATTGCTCAAAAAAGCGGTATGAATGTTAAATTTGAAAATTTTAAAATTAGTTTTTCACAACTTGACATTAAAGCAAATATTGATGATAAATTTTTTGCTAATATAGAAGGTGGTATATCGCCTTTAAGACTAGGATTTGATTTAAACTATCTTTTAGGACTTAAACAAAATTATATTCAAGAACTTGGCTTAAAAAGCGATAAAGATTTTACATTCAAGGGTGATGTTGTAGGTAAAAGTAGCGATTTTTCAGTAAAAGGTAATGGATTTTTATTTGATTCTAATCTTAGCTTAGATGCAAAAATAGTTGATTTTTCTCCTATAAATCTTGAATTTATTGGAAAAAATATAGACTTAGCTCAAATTTTAGATTTTGCTAATCTACCAAGATATGCTCAAGGAAAAATTAGTATTATAAGTGATATACAAGCTAAAGATTTAAAACCAAATGGTAATGCTTTGATTAATTTTTACACAAGTTCTATCGACAATGCTCTAATTGAAAAAGATTTTAATCTAAGCTTACCAAAACAAAGCTATATAAAGGGTGAAATAAGATCTTTAATCCAAAACAATGAAGTTATATCTAAAAGTGAAATTTTAAGCAACTTCTTCAAACTTTATACACAAAAAAGTATTTATGATATAGCAAAACAAAGCTTAACTAGTGATTTTGACATCAAAATAGATGATTTTAATCAATTTTCATCTTTAGCTAAAATGAAACTCCAAGGCAAAAGTCAAATTCAAGGTAATTTACTTTTTGCAAGCAATCAATTACAAAAATTAGATGCTAACTTGCTGGGATTTGGTGGTAGCTTAAAAGCTATTTTAGAAAATAATAATCTTAATATCAACACAACTGATATAGAAGTAGCAGAGCTTTTAAAGACTATCTCTATGCCTGCTTTTATTAATTCTAAATTAATTTTAGATTTAAAAGCGCAAGGACTTGATTTTAAAAATTTCAATCTAAATACTAGGTTAAACAATGCAAATATAAATGTTATAGAATTTAAAAAATTAAGCAATCTTGATTTTCCAAAAACAACTTTTAATCTACAAGCTAAAGCAAATGCGAAAAATTCTTTGATTGATTATGAAGCTTTGCTTGATTCAAACATAGCAAAAATACCTCAGCTAAAAGGCTCTTATAATCTTACAAACAAAGATTTAAAAGCACAAATTAGTGCTTTTGTAGATAATCTTAACAAATTAAAACCTTTAACCAAGCAAGATCTCAATGGACCTTTAAATTTAGATGCCAAAGTTGATCTTAAGGCAAATCAAATTCAAAATCTTGATGCAAATATTAAAATCATGCAAGGACTTATCAATGCGAAATCTAATGGAAAAAGTTTACAAGCAAAGGTTAATAATATAAAATTAGAACAACTTTTTCCTTTGATAGGACAAAAAGTTTTAGCATTTGGCGATGTAAATGCTGATATTGATTTAAAAACACTTGATTTTAACAATATTAATGGTGATTTTAAAGCCATTATTAATTCTTCTTTTAATGAAGTAGAATTATCCAAGCTTTTGGATAAAAAATTTCCAAAGAATACTTCAGCAAAAATCAATCTTGATGGAAAAATTTCTAAATCAATCATTGATTTTAATGCTAAAGCTCTAAGTTCATTTGCAAATATTAACTCATTAAAAGGAAATTTTGATCTTAATCAAATGGCTCTAGCAAGCACTTATAATATATCATTGCAAGATTTTTCTAAGCTAGGATTTTTAGTCGATAGAAACTTAAAAGGCAAGGCTGATTTTGAAGGAAAATTTGATTTTAAAAACGCTTTAATAGATGCAAGCGTTAATAGTAAAAATATATTTAATGGCTCATTAAATGCCATTTTAAAAAATAATATTTTTAACGCTAAAATGCAAAATACTGATCTTTCAAATTTAGCTCAAAGTTTAGATTTGCCTGATTATTACCAAGCAAAATCAAATTTAAGTATTGACTACAATCTTTTAAAAGAAAGCGGTGTGGTGCTAATAAACTTAGCCGATGGACAACTTAAGAAAAACCTCATCACAAGTGCTTTAATGCTACTTTTACAAAAAGATATCACTCAAGATGTATATCGCAACGGTGAAGCTAAAATAAATATCAATAAAAATCTTATAGATTTAAATTTAAACCTAGTGGCTGATAGAAGTAATATAAACATCAGCAAAGGCAAAGTTGATACAAAAAGCACTAAATTAAACATTCCTTTTAATATCGTTATTGATAGAGCAAATTTCAAAGGAATTATAAAAGGAACAACACAAGATCCTAAAGTAAGTCTTGATACAAAAAGTGTTGTAAATTCTATTGTTAATACAATAGGTGGAAATGCTAGTGATGGTGCTAAAAACACAGGTAAAAAAGTAGATCAGGCAATAGATAAAATCTTTAACAAACTCTTCTAATACATCTAGCCTTAAAAAGGCTAGATTTTTTAAAATAAACCAAATTTACCATCTTTTTTCTTATATAGCACCCTCATTTTTGCATCTATGTCATTAAAAACTAAAAATATATCCTTACTTGCTTTTAGCTTTTCTAATGCTTCTTCAATTTCTAAAGGTTTATATAGCTCAAGTTCTGTTGGAACTATCTCATCTTCCTCAATCACACTTGGCAATACTAAATTTTCTTTTATCTCATCTTGATGCTTATGGGTAATATTTTTATCATGTAATCTTCTTAAAACCTTAGAAATTCTATCAATAGCTAAATCTATAGCAGCGTATAAGTCTTTATCTTTTTGCTTTACAACCACTGTATTAATACCAGCTAAGTTAATGCTAAATTCAGCCCAAAATCCTTTCTTTCCATGCCTTTCATCAGCACTTATAACACAACGCACAGAAATCACATCTAAGCCATATTTACTTAAAGCATCAAAGCTTTTTTCCACATACTCTTTTATAGACTCAGTTAGCTCAAATTGCTTTCCAACTATACTTGTATTCATTACTTCTCCTTTTTATGAAGTTAAATACATTATAGCACTTTAATCGTAAAAAAAATAACTTTTTAAATAAAAAATAAATTTAAAATTTTAAAGGATCTAAAATAAGTGCGCCATCTACTGAAAGTTTTTTACCTTGAAAGTGTGTTTTACAAAAAGAAACAATTAAAGCATGAAAAATTTGATAAAGCTCGTATAGTTTACATTCTTTTTTTAGTAAAACACATAATTCTTGTTGATTTTTAGCTATGCCTTTTTTTAAAAAATCTGCTAATTCATCATAACTTTGACACTCATAACCTAAATAATTAGCTATTTTTGCACTATAAGCATCAACTACCAAAACTTCTTTTTTACATATATAATTTAAAATTCCATCTGCACTTTCTTGACCAAAACCCTTAATACTCAAAAGCCATTCTCTATCTACTTCTTCTTTAAAAAGTTCAAAAGAATTAAAATCTTGGAAATATTTTTGAGCGAAATTTTTAATATATTTTGCTTTGGTATTATAAAATCCACTTGGCTTTATTAAAAGCGCTAAATCTTGAGTGCTTAAAGTTAATAAATCTTCTATCTTAGTAATATTTGCTTGTTTTAAATTTGTCAAAGCTTTTAATACATTTTTCCAGTTTGTATTTTGGGTTAAAACTACAGAAATTAAAATTTCAAACTCGCTTAAAGTATTATTTTCTAGCCATTCAAAATCGTTATAGTTGATATTTGCATTAACTAAAGCTTTAAAAATTTCATATCCGCTCATGCTTTTTCACTCTTTCTTAAATGCATCAAAATAGCCTCGATCACATCATCATCGTCTTTGCTTTTTGCCTTAATGACTTCCTTACTCTCATCATCTTTTACAAAACAAATATTTTGCTCATAATTACTCACTAGTTTATAATGCTTGCTAGCTAAAATTTTTATGATGATTAAATCCAAAAACTGCTTTGTGAAGATATCAGGCTTACCAAAACGATCATTCATCTCACTTTCTATTTCATAGACTTCATTAACACTCATACATTTACTAAGTCTTCTATAAAGCTCTAATCTCAAACGATCTTCACCAATATACTCACTATTTAAAAAGGCATTGATATTAAGCTTTAGATCTATTTTTTTCTCTTTAATTTCTTCTTTTTTGCTTAGCTTATTAATTTCATCTTCTAACATTTTAAGATATAAACTATAACCAATTTGTTCTATATGTCCACTTTGATCCACACCTAATAAATTTCCACCACCACGAATTTCTAAATCATGATAAGCAAGTACGCTTCCTGAGCCCAAATAAGAATTACTCTCTAAACTCGTAAGTCTTTTTAAAGAATCTTTTGTGATTTTTTCCTTATCTTCAATCAAAAAATAACAATATCCTTGCTTAGCACTACGCCCTACTCTTCCTCTAAGTTGGTGCAAATCAGCCATACCAAAGCGATCTGAATTTTCTACTATGATAGTGTTTGCATTTGCCAAATCAATACCACTTTCAACTATAGAAGTACAAAGCAATAAATCATATTCTTTATTTTCGAATTTAATCATTTCTTCTTCAGTAATTTTTGCATCAATTTTAGAATGCAAGATTAAAATTTTTAAATTTGGAAACAAATCTAAAAGATATTTTTTACACCCATCAATACTTGCTATATGATTGTGTATATAAAAAATCTGTCCTGCTCTTCTTAATTCTCTTGAAATAGCTTCTTTAATCAAAGCGTCATTACTTTCTCTAACAAAGGTACGCACATCCAAACGATCCTCAGGTGGAGTTTGTAAAACACTATATGACTTTAAAGAGCTAAGAGCTTGATTTAAACTTCTTGGTATAGGCGTTGCCGACATAGATAGAATATGTGAATTTTTACTTAGTTCCTTGAGTTTTTCTTTTTGTTTTACACCAAATTTATGCTCCTCATCTATCACGACTAAACCCAAATTTTCACACTCAACCCCTAAAAGAGAATGCGTTCCAACCACTACACAGGGCTTATTTTCTTTTAAAAATGCTAAAACTTGTTTTTTTTCTTTAGCACTAGTAAAACGATCTAGCTTAAAAACCTCTATATCAAAAGAATCAAATCTTCGTTTTAAGGTTTTAAAATGCTGGGCTGAAAGTAAAGTAGTTGGCACAAAAAATAAAGCCGTATAACCACTTTTTACACAAGTAAATATAGCGTTCATAGCAACTTCTGTTTTACCAAAACCCACATCGCCACTTAAAAGCCTATCCATCACCTGCATACTTTTTAAATCTTGAGTGATTTCTTGACAAACTTGACTTTGATCTTTAGTGTAAAAAAATCCTGCTTTATTGATAAATTCATCTTGTAATTCTTGAGAAATTTTTAATTCTTTTGCTTTTATCAAAGCTCTAGCCGCTGCTAAAGAAACTATATTTGAAGCAATGGCAAATAATTTTTCTTTTAATCTTTCTTTGATTTTTAGAAAACTTCCTTTTCCAAGCTTATCAAGTAAAGGCACACCACCACTTGCACCGATATATTTATCAATCATATACAAATTTTCAACAGGCAATAAAAGCTTATCATTATTTAAATACCCAAGAGCGACAAATTCTTTTTTTGCTCCTGCAATTATAATAATCTCAAGACCTAAAAATTTAGCTATACCATAATCTCCATGTACAACAAAATCCCCAACTCTAAGCTCATCTATTACCAAACTTGCTTTTCTAACTCTTTTACTTTTTTCTTTTTTATTTAAAGAGATAATAAGCTCATCTTGAGTGATTAGGTTGATTCTTTCTTGAGATATTTTTAATTTAATATTTGAAAATTCTTGTAAATTTAAAGCTTTAAACAAAGCTTCATTTTTTGCCAAAATAGTAATTTTTTTATCTTTGTGAAAAGTGAAAAAATCATGATTATAAGAACTTACTAAATCTTTACAAAATCTTGGTTCAGGTAAAATATTTTGATTAATTTTACTAATATCTTCTTCAAAATCATTTACATCAAATTTTTTTATGCTTATGAAATTTAAATCTAAATAATCACAAAAATCATCAACACACCAAAATCCTAAAGAATTAACATCATTAATAATACTTTGGCTTTGAAAATTTTGAATTTTTTCTTGTAAATTTTCATATTGCTCTTGATTAAAAGCACTTAAAAATGGACAAATTTCAATTTTTGAAAGTTCATTTGGGATTGATTTTTGTGTATGAATATCAAAATATCTTATACTTTCTATCTCATCTGAAAAAAGCAAAATTCTAAAAGGTTGTTCTTCATTAATCGCAAAAATATCTATAATATCCCCGCGTATTGAAACTTCACCCTTATCTTGAACTATATCCACAAACTCATAC
The DNA here is from genome assembly GCF_025771645.1 of Campylobacter sp. IFREMER_LSEM_CL2256. Classification (NCBI taxonomy): domain Bacteria; kingdom Pseudomonadati; phylum Campylobacterota; class Epsilonproteobacteria; order Campylobacterales; family Campylobacteraceae; genus Campylobacter; species Campylobacter sp. IFREMER_LSEM_CL2256. Next base: position 28,181 of record NZ_JAKMQQ010000001.1, on the reverse strand, counting down.
CCACTATGTAAAATTTCTTCTTTAAATTTCTCTAAAACAAGAAGCGAATTTCTTTTAAGAATAATGTTTTTTAGATGCTTTTTACCCGGTAACTTTTGCAAAATTGTTTTTATAGGAGAAATTAAAATTTTATTTTCATCTTCTTTGTGATAAGCATTTAAAACTTTACAAATTTCAAAAAGCTCTTTAGAAAAAGAGCGCAAGTCACTACCAAATTCTGCTCTAAAATCAGGTAAAACGAAAGTTTTTAAATTTAAAAATAAACAAACTTGAGCTAACTCATCTGCTTCTTTATCATTCTCACAAACTATTAACTCAGTTTTGTTACTTAATAAATATTCATATAATTTAGCTTGCATTTTCTGAATTTTCTATGCTCACATCAATAGTTGCAAGTTCTTCGTCTTTTTCAATTATTTTACTGCTTCCATTAAATTTTCCGCCATTTTCAATGCTTAATTGTTTAACTATGATATTACCATTAAGCACACCACCGGATAAAATTTCCAAAGAATCAACTTGCATTTCTCCTTCAAAAACCCCATTAATCACTATCTTACTTGCCTTAACTTGTCCTTTTAAAACACCACTTTTACCTATCACTATCACATTAGAAGAATCAATCACACCTGTAATCTCTCCATCTAAATGAAGCATAGAGTCAAAATAAAATTTTCCTTCTATTTTTGCTCCGTTTGAAATGACTGTAGTTTCGGATACTGTAGCAATAGAGCCTTTATTAAAGATTGCCATGGAACTCTCCTTTCTTTATCAAATATTTGTTCATAATTTTTTCGGTTTAAATCTATAAAAATTTTAGGGTCTAAAAGTTTATTAATAAATCTAACCTCATAATGTAAGTGTGGTCCCGTAGAAAGACCGGTATTTCCTGTATATCCAAGCAAATCACCTTTTTTTACAAATTGCCCTGCCTTAACAACATCTTTGCGCATCATATGTGCATATACCGTTTTAAAGCCAAAATTATGAATCAAAATCACTGAATAACCATAACCATTATTACTATATGCAGCATACTCAACCACTCCATTTGCCGGTGCATAAATAGGAGTATTTAAAGCTGCTCTTAAATCAATACCTGGATGAAACTCTTTTTTATTTAATATAGGATGATGACGCCATCCGAAATTACCTGTGATTCCATTATCTTCTATCACATGGCCATTTGGAATTTGTGTTAAAAATAAATAAGCTTGATCGTTAGTAAGTTTAACTTTTTCCAATCTTTCTGGTATATCCAAACCCTCATCTTGCTTTAAACCTAAATTTTCTTCAATATCTGCAAGTTGAGTTTGGAGTTCATCATATAAGGCTGTTTTTTCCTCTAAACTTTTTTGCATACTTTCATTTTGAGAAAATAATTTAGTATTTTTTGCTGACAATGCTTCTTGCTCTTTTAAAAGCTCTGAACGCTTATCTGCTAAATAATTAATATATAAAGCACCCAAAACTATAACAACAAAAACAAAAGAAGTAAAATAAATAATTACTTTTTTTATAATCTGACTTAATAAAAAATGTCTAGAACCATTTACATCTGTGATAGTTAGCGTAAATTTATCTTTCATTATAGCCTCTTAAAAAATTTTCTACCAATACAAAAGAACCAAAAACTAAATACAACTCATCTTTTTTTATTTGTTCAAATTTTTGACAAGCAATATCTAATTTTTCTAAATTTTCTAGTAAAACAGAGCCTGCTAAAGGTCTGTCTTTGCTTTCATATTCATAAATTTCAACTATTTTTATTATAGGCTTTAAAGCTCTTAAAATTTTATAAGAATCTTTATCTAAAAAGCAATTATAAACTAAATGAACTTTTTTTTCCTTGAAAATTTCAGTTAAAGTTAAAGCTGCCATTTCATTATGGCCTACATCAACAAAAATATTTTGACTTATTTGCTCACACCTTCCTTTTAAATCAAGTTTTGGCAAATTACTAATGCTGCAAATCAATTCTTTTTCATTTTTGGCATAAATTTTAGAAAAAGCTTCTAAGGCTAAAAAAAGATTATCTTTTAAAAAAGTTGCTAAATTATATTTTTGAATATATTTTTGCACATAAGGATAAATAGCCTTGTTTTCATCTAACGCACTAATATCTAAACTAGCTTGTTTTAATTTTGCTATTTTTTGAGCCAAATTTAATACTTTTGTTTCTTGCTTATGATTAATTAAAGCTTTAGCACTCATGGCTTTTAATTTTGTTCTTGCTATTTCATCTAAGTTTTTACCCAATAAATCTTGATGATCAAAACCTATTTTAGTAAAAATACTAAAATCTATCTCAAAAACACTTGTAGCATCGTACTCTCCACCTACTCCAGCTTCTAAAATCACATAATCACAATCTTTAAAAACAAAAAATGCTAAAAATGTAGCATACTCAAAATAGCTAAGTTTTTTCACATCATCTAAAAAAACACTTTCTAATTCTTCGTGTGCTTTTTCTAAAAGCTCATTGCCTGTAATTTTTCCATTTAACCAAAATCTTTCATTAAATTCAAAAATATGAGGACTAGTATAATGTCCTACTTTACATCCTTGCTCTAAGAGTAAAAGCGCTAAAAATCTACCTGTGCTTCCTTTGCCATTAGTGCCAATAATTTGAATATTTTTAGTTTTTGGGATAAATTTTTTATATTTTTCATACATACTAAACATAAAAAATCTACTGATTTTTTGTACATGCATAGTTTTTTGTGAAAGTGTTTGCTGGAATTTCATACTAAGCTTTTTGCATTAATTCTTTTAAAATATCACCATCTGGAAATTCTTTTTTTTCTATACAAGAAGATGATAAAACAAGTCTAACTACTTCTTCTTTATAAATAAATTTATAATCATCTATAAGCTTCAAAGCTTTTTCCGTAAAGATTTGAGCATCTTCTAAGCTTTTACCCGGAAAAACAATTAAATAAGAACTTTCATCTAAAATCCAAATTTCAGCTAAATTTTTACATAAGTCTTTGAGGATTTTTTTAAACTTCCCGCTAATAGTCTTAAAACTATCAATACCATAAGCATTAATAACATGTTCTATATCATTGATTTTAAAGAAAGATAAAGCATAATTAACCGCATAAAGCTTATAATTTTCATCAAGTTTTTTAAGCTCTTGAGCAAGACTCCATTGTTCTCTTTGCTCATCATCGCTTGTAGCTTGAATTTGTGTTTTAATTTGAGCTATTTGCTCGTTTGCATACAAAAGCTTATCTTTTAATGTATCAAAATTAATCTGCACATTACCATTTTCATCTTTAGTTAAAGCATTAATAAATTTCACATCTTCTTGGCTATTATCATAAAGCTTTGAAACCATTTCATTTAGGCTTTCTAAATGCTGATTGAAAAAAGAAAGATTTTTTTGTATATAGTATTTATCTATTGCTTCTTTTTTTTGTAGCATCAAACAATATTCATGTGCAAATTCTTTTCTAGCAATCAATCTAGGATTTTCTTTTAATTTTTGCTTAAATTGCTCTACTTCTTTACTCTCACCAAATAAAGGTTCTAAAGAAGCTAGTAAAAGTTCAGCTTGTTTTTCATAAGAACGTTCTTTTAGCATAGTGATAAGTTTTTCTATTAAAGCATGAAAATCCAAAAAAGCTCGGATATTAAATTCTTCTAATTTTTTTAAAAGTTCTCCATCTTCATAAGATTTTTCAAGTTCTTTCCATTTAGCTCTTAAAAGATATATGGTTTCTAAATCCATAGCTTGGGATAATCTGTGTTGAGTAATTTGAGCAAGCTCTTTAATTTTTTTATCTTTACTAATACTAAGTTGTTGAATGATTAAGCCAAGCAAAGCATAAACATCTTCATATTTTCTACTTACCTGTCTATTGAGCCTAGAGACTAAAAACATCAAAAACTCATCAATAGTTCGAATACTTTTTCCTTTTAATTCTTGCTTGTAAGAATCATCTAAAAGATTGGTGTATTTTTCTATTCTGGCTTTATTTGAACTCATCACTCCTGCTTTTTTAGCACACTCTTCAAACACCTCGCTATAATTTTCAGGAGTTGGATATAACTTACGCTCTTTTAGTTTTATCAATGTTTCTTTTGCAATTTCATTGATATGACTTGCCATTTTATTTATAACCCCTAATAGCTATAATAGAAACAAATTCATCAAAAGCTTCACTTGATGCATTTTTAATTGCTTCAAATCTTGCTTGATCACTGATGATAGAGTTTGGATTAATATCAAAATTATAACTTCCTTTAGTATTTACAATTTCTTCCTTGCCATTTTTATAACGCAACACAAACTCCAAATAAAGCTCTGCTTTATAATTAATCACATAACCATTTTTATCATAAACCATAGGATGAAATTCTAACTTTTTCATCGTGACTATAATAGAACTATCTGCATTATACTCATCTGTGATTTTTCTACCAAGCTTATTAAGCATGGCTTCTCTTAGAATGTCTGTTATGTAAACACTGTTTTCAGGATCTTGTTTGCTAATATTGATTTTTAAAAATACATTTTCACCCAAAACCCTACTTGCCATCTGCGAAGAGGGAATATATCCACAAGCTATGATGAAAAAAGCAAAAAACAACACTAGATATTTTTTCATTTAATCACCAAATTTACTAATTTCTTGTCAATATAAATTTCTTTTACTATAGTTTTTCCTTCTAGCCATTTTGCGACATTTTCTTTAGCTAAAGCTAAAATCTCATCTTCTTTAGCTTCTGAATTTATTTCAATCTGTGCTCTTTTTTTACCATTAACACTAATAGCTATATTAAAGCTATCCTTTATAAAAACCTCATCTTTTATTTTTAATACTTTAAAATTTTCACATTTAAATAAATGCTCACTAAGTTCAAAACAAACATGAGGGATGATAGGCTCTAAGATATTTAAAATAATATAAAAAGCTTCTTTTGAAACTTCTTTATGATTTATAGCATTTAAAGCATTTAAAGCCTCCATACATGCAGCTATTAAGGTATTAAAGGCAAAGCTTTCTTCATAAACTTCGAAAGATTTTTTCAAAGCTTCATATACTTTTAATCTAGCATATTTTTCTTCTTTATTTAAACTTTGATGATCAATTTCTTGTATTTTTCCACATTCTAAACTCATAGCCTTTTCATAAAGCCTATTGATAAATTTAAACGCACCTTCTAATGCGTTATCGTTCCATTCAAGTTCTTTAGCAGGTGGTGCAGCAAACAATATAAATAATCTTGCACTATCTGCTCCATATTTTTCTATAATATAATCAGGATCAACCACATTCCCCTTGGACTTACTCATCTTAGCACCATCTTTAGTGACCATTCCTTGGGTTAAAAGTCTATTAAAAGGCTCATCATCTTTTAAATAACCCAAATCCCTAAGTGCTTTTTGGAAAAATCTAGCATAGAGTAAATGCAATATCGCATGTTCAATCCCACCAATATATTCATCAACATTCATCCAATAATTAACACTTTTTTCATCTACTGCTTTTTCTTGCCATGTTTTATCATCACTTGCAAAACGCGCAAAATACCAAGAACTTTCAAAGAAAGTATCTAAAGTATCGCTTTCTTTTTGCGCTTTTTTACCACATTTTGGACAAACGCACTCTTTCCATGTTTCATGCTTATCAAGTGGATTTCCTTCTCCATTTATCACCACATCCTCAGGCAAGGTAATAGGTAAATTTTCTATTTTTTGAGGAACTATGCCACAAGAGTCACACTTAATCATTGGTATAGGAGCTCCCCAATATCTTTGTCTAGAAACACCCCAATCACGAATTTTAAAATTAGTAACCTTTTTACCAATACCCAAAGATTCAATTTTTAAACTAATTTTTTCTCTAGCATCATTGCATTCTAATTGATCAAATTCGCCACTATTAGTTAAAACGCCTTCTTTTAAAGTGTAGCATTGTGCGTCATTCTCATCTTTATAAATTACTTTTTTTATAGCCAAATTATAAGTTTTTGCAAACTCATAATCTCTTTCATCGTGAGCAGGCACGCTCATAACAGCCCCACTACCATAATCACTTAAAACAAAATTAGCCACCCATAAAGGAATTTTTTCTTTGCTTAGTGGATGGATTACATAAAGATTTAAAAAATATCCTTCTTTTGGTGCAGCTTGTCTTTGGCGCGGTGTTTGATTTTGTATATTTTGAATTTTAGCTATAACATCTTGATCTAGTAATTTTTTATCAATTAATTCATTTACTATTTCATGATCAGGTGCTAAAGCAATATAAGACACTCCATAAATAGTCTCAGCTCTTGTTGTAAAAACATTGATCTTTTTTGCACTGATTTTATCATTTTCTTCTATATCAAAATCAAAACTAAGTCCTGTGCTTTTACCTATCCAATTTTCTTGCATAGTTAGAACTTGACTTGGCCATTTTCCTTCTAATTTTTTAAGATCTTGCAATAATTCATCTGCATAAGCGGTAATTTTTACATAGTATCCTGGCATTTTTTTTCTAATGACTTCATGTCCACAACGCCAACATTTGCCATCTTCAACTTGCTCATTTGCTAAGACTGTTTTATCATTCTCACACCAATTAACTTCAGCTTCTTTAGTATAAACAAGTCCTTTTTCATACATTTTGATAAAAAATTCTTGCTCAAATTTAGTATATAAAGGATCAGAAGTAGCAAACATTCTTTTTTTAGAAAAAGAAAAGCCCAAAGATGCAAGTTCATTTTGCATATAATCAATATTTTCATAAGTCCATTTTTTAGGATGGATACCATGTTTAATTGCAGCATTTTCAGCAGGCATACCAAAACTATCAAAACCTATAGGATGTAAGACATTAAAACCTTTTTTTCTATAATACCTAGCCATAGCATCACCTATGCTATAGTTTCTCACATGTCCCATATGAATTCTACCACTTGGGTATGGAAACATAGATAAAATGTATTTTTTTGGCAAAGAAAAATCATCTTTTGGTTCAAAATATTCTTTTTCTTGCCAAATTTTTTGCCATTTTTTTTCTATTTTACCTGCTTCATATGCCATTTTAACTCCTAATTTTCTTCTTGATTTTTTACTGAATCAACTATAACTAAAATCATTGAAAAGATATTAGCTATCAAAGCACCAATTGCTAAAGTATAAACCATAACATTAGCTTCTGGATTAATTTGTATTAAAGCAAAAGCTGGAATTAAATGCAAATCAGCCACCAAAGAACTAGCAAATAATTCAGCTGCTAAGAAATTTCTAACCCCAATTTTCAATAAAGTAGAAATTAAATTCACACAAGCTGCAATAAATAAAGCAACTTCATTTTGATCATATAAAAATCCTGCGGTTATAGTTAAGCTCATTAGAGCAAAAAAGATATAAATAACCTTACCCCAATTCATTTTTACACTGTTCCTTTTTCATACATCGCTCTTAATTTCTCTTTTTCTTGTTTTTTCTTAACTTTTTCTAATTCTTTTTGACGATACTGCGCAACACTAAAATTAAACCATAAAAGTGCTGGACTTGCTACAAATATAGAACTTGCAGTACCTGCTACAATACCTACTATCATAGTTAGAGCAAAACCTTCTATCATAGATCCACCAAAGAAATAAAGCACTACAACAGTAATTAAAGTTAAACCCGTTGTTAAAGTAGTTCTTGATAAAGTAGCTGAAACTGATTCATTGATAATTAAATCAAGTTTTGAATTTTTACTTGTTTTAACACCTTCTCTAATCCTATCAAAAATAATAATCGTATCATTTAAAGAATACCCAAGTACGGTTAAAACAGCCGCTAAAATATCTAAATTTACATCTATTTCAAATAACGCAATAACACCCAAAGTAATGACTATATCATGAATTTCACACACAATAGAAGCCATAGCAAAACGCCATTCAAATCTCACTGCCAAATAAATCAAAATAGCAATCAAAGAAATTCCAACCGCCATAAGACCTTTATTACGCAGTTCATCTCCTACTTTTGGACCTACTACATCCACGCGGCGCACTTCAAATTTACCTGTATCTTTTAACAAATTTGCAATACTTACTCCAATATCACTTCCCAAGTTATCGCTACTTCCTGAAAAACGAATAATCACTTCATTGGCACTACCAAATTCGGTAACACTAGCTCCTTTTAAATTTTCATTTATAGATAAAGCTTTACGAATTTCAGCCAAGGGTGCTTTTTGCTCATATTGAAGTTGTACCAAAGTTCCACCGGTAAAATCAATACCAAAATTCAAACCCTTAGTAAAAAGGACAAAAATAGAACCAAAAAATAAAATAAAAGACAAAGAGATGGCTGCAAATCTCATTCTCATAAAATCATAAACATGTTTTTGACTAAAAAATTGCATTAAGGTCTCCTATATCCAAACCATAATCTTGTATTATTGCTTTTTTCCATACGGTTCATAAACATTTCAAACATACCATGAGTTCCAACAATAGAAGTAATCATTGAAACTAAAATTCCAATGCTTAAAGTCACCGCAAAACCTTTTACCGCACCTGTTCCATAAGCATAAAGCACCACTGAAGTAATAAGCGAAGTAATATTAGAATCTAAAATCGCGCTCATTGCGTGCTTATAACCATTTTCAACACTTTGCCTTATACTAGCACCTTCTCGCAATAACTCCCTAATTCTTTCATTAATAATAACATTAGAATCTACTGCCATACCCACAGTAAGCACAAGTCCTGCCATACCAGGTAAAGTTAAGGTTGCACCAAACATAGCCATTACAGCAATAATCACTAAAATATTTGCCACTAAAGCAATATTAGCAAAAATTCCTGCTATACCATAATACATCACCATAAATGCAATAACTAATATAGAAGCACCTGCTAGGGCTATCATACTCATTTTAATACTATCAGCACCCAAAGATGGTCCAACACTTCTTTTTTCAAGCATTTTAACCGGTGCTAAAAGTGCCCCACTTCTTAAAGCAATGGCCACATCATGAGCTTCTTCTACAGTAAAGCTACCACTAATTTGACCACTACCCCCGCCTATTCTTTCATTAATTCTTGGAGCTGAATATACTTTATTATCTAAAACTATAGCCAAGCGTTTGCCTACATTATTTCCTGTATAGTCTCCAAATTTTTTAGCACCTTCTGAATTTAAGGTAAAATTAATAACAGGAAGATTATTACTTTGCGCAAAACCTACTTTTGCATCTGTTAGCATAGAACCATCAAGAATAGGTATAGATTTCACTAGATATTTAATTTGAGGATTTTTTGCATCTTCAAAAATCAAGTCTCCATATTCAGCAGCTTGAGCTGGAGTAAGATTATTTACCTGATCCATTCTAACATCATCTACTTCCATTAATTGCAAATGTGCAGCTTTTGCAATAAGTTCTCTAGCTCTAGCCTCATCTGCAGCAGTTTTAATACCTGGAAGTTCGACTAAAATTTTATCCTCACCTGATCTTGCTACATTTGGCTCTGCAAGGCCAAATTGATCAAGTCTGTTTCTAATGGTTTCTACAGCTTGCAAAATAGCTTGCTCATGAGTTAATTTAATTTCTTCTTGGGTTAAAGAAAGTGTGTAGTGTAAATTTTCGTGTGTAATAGCCAAGCCTTTAATATCTTTTAACAACAAATCAACCTTAGCTATATCATTTTCATCTAATAAACTAAATTCAATACTAGTATCATTTACTTTGATTTTATCAACAATAATATCTTCTTTATTGATAGAATAACTAAGAGAAGAGGCTATGGATTTAACCTTTGATTTAACCGCCTCTTCTACTTCTACACCTAATAACATATGCAAACCACCTTGCAAATCAAGTCCTAGGTTGATCTTAGCACCACTTTGGGTTTGCATAAAAGAAGGTATGGAAAAAATTAATCCTATAAGAAAAACTACAAAGAAAATGATACTTCTATAAGTAATTTTTCCACTACGCATCAATTTTCTTTGCTATGAAATCTCTAGAAATTTTTACAACTACATTTTCATCATTAAGCTTAACTTTGATAAAATCCTCTTCTGGTTTTACCACCTCGCAAATTATCCCACCATTTGTGATGATTTTATCTCCTTTTTCTAAAGATAAAACCATTAATTTGTGGTCTTTTGCTTGTTTTTGCTGTGGTCTGATAACCAAAAAATAAAAAATCGCAAAAAGCACAATGAGAGGCAACAATGAAGTCCAAATATTTCCGTTTTCTGCCATTTCTTCCCCTTTTTTTAAAGTTCATAAATTCTAATTCTACCACTTTTAAAATAATAAAAGCCTTTTTTTCTGCACTTTTATTGTCAAATTTTATTTATTTTTCTTTTTTTGAAAATTTACTTTTTGAATTTATTTCACCATTTTTAAGTATATATGGTTTGATTTTATTGCTAAGAAATAAAAGTAAAATAGGATATTTTTATACCGGATTTTTTGTAGGAATTTTATGGTTTTGGTGGATAGCTTTATCATCAATTTATTTTGATTTAGCTTATTTAATTCCTTTAGAAATTATCTTAATCGGATTAATTTATGGATTATTATTTTTGGTATGTTTTTTTCTTAAATATGATTTTTTAAGGCTTTGTGGGATTTTTTTACTTAGTTTTGTTCATCCTTTTGGATTTGATTGGCTAAATTGGGGTGTTTTAAGTGTATATGGAATCTTTGATGCAAGTTATCAAGGCATTATAGCTATGTTTTTGATTGCTTATTTTTATTATGAAAAATACATTTCAAGATATTATAAAATAGCAATCATTTTAATCCTTATTCTAATCGGAGCTCAATATAATCAAAAACAACCACAAACACTAAATTTAGACTATAAATTAATTCAAACTAATATCTCCCAAGATCAAAAATTCATACAAGAAAATTTACACACTCATTCTAAAGATATATTTTATCAAATCAATCAGGCCATAAAAGAAGGTAAAGAAGTAATTGTTTTTCCTGAAACAGCTTTTGCCTTTGCTTTAAATAAAGCTCCAAGTTATTTACAAGCTTTAAAAGATTTATCAAAACAAATCATCATCATCACAGGTGCTATAAGTACCACACCTAATCATCTATACAATAGCACTTATGTATTTGACAATGGCAACATACAAGTTTTTAACAAACACTATCTTGTACCTTTTGGGGAAGAAATTCCTATATTTAAAAACTTTTTTAAAAAATATCTTTTAAATATTGATGAATTTTCAAAAGGAAAGGAATTAAATCAATACACTCTAAATAATCAACTCATCACTAATGCTATCTGCTTTGAAGCTACAAAAGAAAAACTTTATAAACACTCAAAAATCATCATCGCTATTTCAAACAATGCTTGGTTTAATTTTTCAAGTGAGTATAAATTACAAAATTTTCTAATGCGTTTTTATGCAAATAATTATAATGTGAGTATATATCATGCAGTTAATGGAAAAGAAAATGCTGTAATTAAACCAAAAGAGATATTGATTTTAAAGATAAAAGAAAAACTTTTAAAGCAAAATGAAGCTTAAAAGCTTCATTTTATAATGCTTTAAATTCATCAAGAGTGTCCAATTTTTCCCAAGGATAATCAGCCTGACCTACTTGACCACGAGCAGCTACATCAGCATACATGAAAGTATCTTTACTTGGTTTATCAAGATTGAATTTATTTTTAATCCAATTTGGAGTTAATGGGAAAGTTTTCATTACAAAATCACTTAAAATATCATCATTTAATCTTGTGTTTGTTCCCATACAATCCACACTAACAGAAGTTGGTTTAGCTACACCTATAGCATAAGAAAGCTGCACTATGCATTTTTTAGCAAGACCTGCGGCTACGATATTTTTAGCAAGCCATCTTGCTGCATAAAGCCCACTTCTATCAACCTTAGTATAATCTTTAGAAGATTGTGCTCCTCCGCCTATTGGAGCATAACCACCAAAGCTATCTACTATAAGTTTTCTTCCTGTTAAACCACTATCATGTAACGAGCTGTGATTTACATATTTTCCCGTTGGATTGATTAAAATTCTTGTTTTTTCCGGACAAAAAAGTTCTTTTGGCAAATTTGAATCTAAAATCAAATCCATCACCAAAGCTCTTAGATCTTCTATTTTCATACTTTCAACACAAGGAGCTGAAACTACAATAGTATGGATGCTTTGAGGTTTACAATTTTCAAAATTTTCTTTATTTACATAATCAATTGTCACTTGAGTTTTAATATCCACTCCAAGTTTATCAGGATTGTTTTTTGCAAACTCATATACTTTATCACAAAGCATTCTAGCATAAGAAATAGCTGCTGGCATATATTCTTTTGCTTCATTACTTGCAAAACCAAACATTATCCCTTGATCACCCGCTCCAATTTCTCCATCTTCTTGATCAACACCTTGATTGATATCAGGACTTTGTTCATTTAAAAATACCATTACATCTAAATCATCAGGATGTAAACATTGTTTTTTGCTAAAATGTGGATGCCCATTATAACCAATATCTGCTAGAGCTTTTTTTACAATATTTTCATAATCTTGTTTTTCTAGTTTATGTTTTGATTTAATCTCACCACCAATTACTACTTTATTTCCTGCTACAAAAACCTCACTAGCAACCCTTGAATCTTTATCATGAGTTAAAAAAGCATCCACTATAGAATCAGCTATAATATCAGCACATTTATCAGGATGTCCTGCACTAACAACTTCAGAAGTAAACAAATACATATTTTATATTCCTTATCATAAAAATTCTAGCTTTATTTTAACATAAGCTAGCTTAAAAATAAAAAAGCTTATTTAAGCTTTACTTTGTTAGAATAAATTAAAAATTTATCACTACAAAAAAAGGTAAAAAATGAGTTTATTTTCTTGTGCAATCAAACGCTATAAAGATGGAAATCTTATTTTACAAATTTGCATAGGTATTATTTTAGGAATTTTAGTAGGTGTTTTTTCTAAAGATTTAGCTATTTTTGCAAATATTTTTGGTGCTTTATTTACAGGAGCTTTAAAAGCCATAGCACCGATTTTGGTTTTTATCTTAATCTTAACAACTATTTGCACAAAAGAATTTAATCATGGAAGCGAAAAAATAAAACATATCATTTTCTTATATATATTTGGAACTTTTTTAGCTTCTTTAAGCGCAGTTAGTATAAGCTTTGTCTTTCCCGTAGAATTAGTATTAACCGATATTGAAAAAGCTTCCACTACAAGCCCTGCACACATAGGCGAAGTATTTAAAACCTTACTTTTTCAAATAGTAGATAATCCTATCCATGCTTTATCTTCAGGAAATTATTTAAGCATATTAGCTTGGGCTATAGGTGGGGGTTTTGCTCTAAGGCATTGCTCAAATGACGCAAAACAACTTTTTACCGATATCAACGAAGGTGTGTTAAAAATCGTTAAATTTATAGTCAAGCTTGCTCCTTTTGGAATTTTTGGACTTGTAGCAAATTCAGTTGCCCAAACAGGAGCAGCAGGACTTTTAAGTTATATTAAATTATTAATAATTTTAGTTTTAACTATGTTTTTTGTAGCCTTTGTGATTAATGCTTTAATTGTTTTTGCCTATACAAAGAAAAATCCTTATCCTTTGATTTTTATTTGTTTAAAACATAGCGCTGTTTTTGCATTTTTCACAAGAAGTTCTGCAGCAAACATCCCTGTAAATATGGCACTTTGCTCTAAATTAAATATCAACAATAACCTATATAGTATCTCCATTCCACTAGGAGCTACGATTAATATGGCAGGAGCAGCTGTAACCATTGCTATATTAAGTCTTACAGCAGCTCACACAGTGGGTATTGAAATCAATTTTTTACAAGCTATGCTTTTGAGTGTTTTAGCTGCATTTGCAGCTTGTGGAGCTAGCGGGGTTGCCGGAGGCTCGCTTTTACTTATACCACTTGCTTGCTCTTTGTTTAATATTGATTATGACATAGCTATGCAAGTAGTTGCGGTTGGTTTTATCATAGGGGTTATTCAAGATAGCGTTGAAACAGCTTTAAATAGCTCAACGGACGTTTTATTTAGTGCCATTTGTTCAGATAATGAGCTTAATTTAAAAATTTAAGGAGGGCTTATGAGACATTTAATCACTACAAAAGATTTTAACAATGATGAAATATTGGCTTTATTTAAAGAAGCAAAAGAATTTTTAGATGAAAAACCACGTACATTTTTAGAAGGAAAAAGTGTTACAACAATTTTCTTTGAAAATTCAACACGCACCCAATCAAGCTTTGAAACAGCTGCAAGAAGACTGGGTGCTAAAGTTTTAAAATTAGATGTTTCAAGAAGTAGCTCAAGTAAAGGTGAAACACTTTTTGATACTGCTGCGAATTTAGATGCAATGGCACCAAGTGCTATTGTAGTTAGACACAAAAACTCAGGTGTGCCTCACACTTTAGCAAATTATACTCATTGTCCTATAGTTAATGGAGGCGATGGCAAACATGCTCATCCTACCCAAGCCTTACTTGATCTTTTTACTATAATGGAGCATTTTGATTATAATGTAAAAGGTAAAAAAATAGCAATAGTAGGAGATATTAAAAACTCGCGCGTTGCTGCTTCAAATTTAGAATTATTGCCTCGTTTTGGTATTGATATCGCCCTAGTAGCCCCGCCTCATTTTATGCCAAATTATCCTATTAAAAAAACAAATAAATTAAAAGAAGTCATTGATGATGTAGATATTATCATGAGTCTTAGAACACAAACTGAAAGACACAATATTCCAACCTATGCATCGCTTAAAGATTATGCAAATGATTTTTGCATTAGTAAAGATTTAATAAAAGATAAAAATCTCATTATCCTACATCCTGGTCCTGTGCATAGAAACATTGATATTAGCGATGAAGTAATGGCTGATAAAAGATGTAAGGTTTTAACTCAAGTTAAAAATGGTGTTGCCATTAGAATGGCTGTATTAAAAAAACTCATTTTAGAAAGCTAAAATCATGCAAAATTGGAACTTAAGTACGTTATTTAAAGATGAGCAAGAATTAAATCTTTTTTTACAAAAAACCCAAGAAGAAGCTTGTGAATTTAAAAAACAATATGAAAATAATCTTCATAGTTTAGACAATGAGCAATTCTTACAGGCTTTAAAAAATTATGAAGAATTAATCTTAAAACTTTCTCACATACTAACCTATGTGTATTTAAATTTTGCACAAGATACCACCAAAGGTGCTTTTTATGCAAAATATGAAAATTTAAGTAAAAAAATAGAAGAAAATCTTTTATTTTTTGACCTTGAATTTTGCGAATTAAAAGAAGAAAAAAGCAAAACTTTCATCACATTTTGCAAAGATTATGAGTTTTATTTAAACAATCTTATCAAACACAAAAAACACAATCTTTCTAAAAAAGAAGAAAGAATTATCCTGGCTCTATCAAGTACAGGCTCAGATGCATTTGCAAGATTATTTGATGAAACCTTTAGTGCTTTAAAATTTAATTTTGAAGGGCAAAAATTAAGCGAGGAAGAAATTCTAAGCAAGCTTTATGATAAAGATAGAAGCATTAGAAAAAAAGCTTCAAAATGCTTTAGTAAAACCTTAAAAAAGCAAAACAAACTTTTAGTATATATTTTCAATATGATTAAAAGTGAACTTGCTAGTATTTGCGAGTTAAGATCCTATGAAAGTCCTGAAACTCCAAGACATATAAGAAATCAAATTTCTAAGAAAAGTGTTGATGCGCTTATTAGTGCTAGCGAGAATAGCTTTGATATTGTTTCTAAATTTTATAATGCAAAGAAAAAAATTCTAGGATATAAAAAGCTAAAAGATTATGATCGTTATGCGCCTATTGGAAAGGAAATGCAAGTTGATTTTGATCAAGGAAAAGATATAGTTTTAAAAGCCTTTGAAAAATTTTCTAAAGATTTTTATATGATAGCAAAAGAAGCTTTTGAGAATAATTGGATCGATGTTTACCCTAAAGAATTTAAACAAAGCGGTGCTTTTTCCCACTCAAGTACACCACTAAGCCATCCTTTCATACTTTTAAACTATACCAACCAAAGACGTGATCTTTTCACCCTAGCACATGAGCTAGGTCACACTATACATCAAAAACTTTCTTATAAAGTAAGTTTTTTAAATCAAGATACACCTCTAACTACAGCAGAAACTGCTTCAGTGTTTGCAGAAATGTTGATTTTTGATTACATTAAAGAAAATTTAGACAAAGAAGAGCTTTTATCTTTATATGCAGCAAAAATAGAAGATATTTTTGCTACTCTTTATAGACAGATTAATTTTACTACTTTTGAACGCAGATTTCATGCTAAAAAAGAAGAGCTAAGCGCTCAAGAACTAAGTGAAATTTGGCTTGAAGAATCAAGAAAAATGTTTCAAGATAGCGTAGTTTTAACCAAAAATTATGGCCTTTGGTATTCTTATATACCGCATTTTATACACTCTCCATTTTACTGCTATGCTTATGCTTATGCACAACTTTTAGTTTTAGCGCTTTATGGTCTATACAAAAGTGGTAAATGTACTGATTTTACCTCAATTTATATTGAGTTTTTAAGTAGCGGTGGAAGTAAAAGCCCAAAAGAACTTGTAGCTATGTTTGGCTTTGATATAGAAAGTGATGAGTTTTGGAATATAGGCTTAGAGCAAGTTAGAATACTAGTAGATGAATTTTTAAGGCTAAGCAATGATTGATAAAATTTTAAATAATAGAAATTTTATAAGTTTAATGCAAAAAAGCATTTATGAATGTTTGCAAATTTTAACTCAAGAGAATATTGAGTTTAATATCATTGTAAATACTAAATTTGTTACACTCGAACCTCCTTTGCCACCAGAATTAGATGTAGTGAGTAAAAATCCTTATTGTCTTTTTGCACTTGGTGGTTATACTTTTAAATCCATAGTTTTAACAAATGAACATATAGAATTTCATGCAGGTTTTGGGCCTGATGATTTTGCAACCTTTGTGAAAGTGGATTTAGGGGCAATTACTCAAATTCAAGTTGAAGATAATATCATTTTTGTTAATTTTTCAAACTATTTCAAAAAGCAAAATGATCAAAAATTAAAAGAAAAATCCATGAATGCTTTTTTAAATAATCCCAACAATAAAGATTTATTTAAAAAATGAGTTTTTTTGAAGGTTTAAATGATAGCCAAAAAGAAGCTATCATGCATATTGATGGAGCTATGCTGATACTAGCAGGTGCAGGTAGCGGAAAGACTAAAACCATTACCACTAGACTTGCTTATTTAATCGACCATGTAGGTATTCCTGCGCAAAATACCCTCACATTAACCTTTACAAATAAAGCTGCTAATGTAATGAAAACAAGAGCCTTAGCACTTTTACAAGATCAAAATTTACACAATCCCCTTTTATGTACTTTTCATAAATTTGGCTTGTTATTTTTAAGACTTTATAGCGAAAGAATTAATAGAGCAAATAATTTTGTCATTATTGATACAGATGATAAAAAGAAAATACTAAAAGATTTAGCTAGCGAAAATTTGCAAAGCTCTTTAGCAAGCATAGGTGCTTATATTTCAAATTTTAAAAATCAAAGCAAAAGCGCTCAAGAAATACGCAAAGAATTAGAATTTTTAAAAGATGAAAAAAACAAAAATTACGAAGAAATCATTCATTTATATGAGCAATATGAGCATTTTTTAATCCAAAATAATTTTATGGATTTTGATGATTTGCTCATGCTAACTAATAAAATTTTAGAAGATGAACAATTTGCAAAAGAGCAAAGTCAAAAATATACTTATATAACAGTAGATGAGTATCAAGATACCAATGCCTTGCAATATCAAATTCTAAAAAAACTTTGCACGTCTCATGAAAATATTTGCGTGGTGGGCGATGATGATCAAAGTATTTATGGTTGGCGTGGGGCTAAAATAGAAAATATCTTAAATTTCAAAGAGCAATTTAATAATGTAAAATTAGTCAAACTAGAGCAAAACTACCGCTCAACTAGCGCTATTTTACAAGCTGCAAATGAGCTTATAGAGCATAATAGAAAAAGACTAGGAAAAACTTTAATTTGCACCAAAGATGAAGGTGAAGAAATCACAATTTTACAAAATGATGATGAGAAAATTGAAAGTTTTAAGGTTGCAAGAGAAGTTTCAAAACTTTTAAACTCAGGGATTAATCCTAGTGAAATAGCCATACTTTATAGAGTAAATGCCCTATCTCGTGCTCTTGAAGAAGCTTTTAGCAAAGAAAAAATTCCTTTTAAATTGCTAAGTGGAATTCGTTTTTATGAAAGAGCTGAAATTAAAGATATTATTTCTTATTTAAGATTGCTTTCAAATTTAAATGATGATTATTCTTTTAAGCGCATTATCAACCGCCCTAAAAGAAACTTTGGTAATGCAAGTTTAGAAAAGCTAGAAAATTATGCCAAAGAAAATCATTTGTCTTTATTTGAAAGTCTATGTGCTTTGCAAGGAAGTGGATTTTTTAGCAAAAAAACAGACAAAGAATTAGAAAAATTCATACTAAGCATACACAAAATCAAAGAAAAAGATGATTTACTTGCAATGATTTTAGCCTTAGAAGAAGAATTTAAAATCAAAGAATTTTATAAAGATAACCCAGAAGGCGAAGATAAACTTTTAAACATAGATGAACTTTATGCTAACTTAAAAGATAAAATCACTCATGGAAATTATAATGGCTTAGATGATATTTTAAATGAAATTTCTTTACTTAATGAGCAAGATGGACTTGATAAAGAAAGTATTTGTATTATGAGTATTCATGCAAGCAAAGGACTTGAGTTTGATTATGTTTTTATTATAGGTTTAGAAGAAGGATTTTTCCCACTTACTAGCGAATCAAGCAATATAGAAGAAGAAAGAAGACTTGCTTATGTAGCAATCACTAGAGCCAAGAAAAAACTTTATCTAAGCTATGCTAATTCTAGATTTTACAAAGGAAGTCGCACAAGATTAGAAAAAAGTAGATTTTTTGGCGAGAGTAATGTAATCAAAAAAGAATTAACACTAGATCATCAAAAAAATTGCTACAAAAAAGGCGATTTAATCAAACATAAAATTTTTGGCATAGGTAGAGTCACTGGGGTAAGTAAAATAGGTGCTGAAGAAAAACTCACGATTAATTTTGGAGGCATAGAAAGAATGATAATGTCAAGTTTTGTGGAAAAAGTGATATGAATAAGCTTTTTGTAGCTTACAAACCAAGCGGAATGAGCTCTAATGCTTTTTTAGGCAAACTCAAGAAAAAATATAAAAATAAAAAAGCAGGTTTTTCAGGAACACTTGATCCTTTTGCAAAAGGTGTTTTACTCATAGCCTTTGATCAATATACAAAACTTTTTCGCTTTTTTGATAAAAATCCAAAGGTTTACAAAGCAACGCTTTGGCTAGGCGTGCATTCACTAAGCCTTGATAATCAAAATATCAAAGAAATCAATCTTATAAATGCTTTTGAAGAGAAAGTTTTAGAACAAATTAAAAATGAACTTTTAGGTAAAATCACCTACACCCCACCCGCATTTTGTGCAAAAAAAATAGATGGAGTGCGCTCTTACGAGCTTGCAAAAAGAGGTTTTGAAGTCAATTTAAAACCCTGCGTTATGGAAATTTTTTATACTAAAATTTTACACTATAACCACCCCTTTTTAACCATAGAAATAGCAGTTAGTGAGGGTTCTTATATACGCTCTTATTGTGAATTATTTGCCAGAAAACTTGGTATTAAAGCCACGCTAAGCTCATTAGAGCGCTTAAGTGAGGGAAAGTTTTTTTACGAAAATGAAAAAGAGTTAAATCCTTTAGCTTATTTAAATCTTAGAAAAAATACGATAAAATACCCCCAAAAATTACACAATGGACAAAAAATATTTTTGGACGATTTGGAAATTCAAGAAGAAGGTAGCTATATTTTAGAAGAAAAAGATTTTTTTTCTATCATTTCTATCCAAGATAATCAAGTGCAATATTATTTAAATAAGGTATTAAAATGTTAATTTTATCAAGAAAAGAAAATGAAAGTATAAAAATCGGAGATGATATAGAAATTAAAGTAGTTCAAACGGGCAAAGGCTATGCTAAAATAGGCATCGAAGCACCAAAGTCTTTAATGATACTACGTAAAGAGCTTATCGAGCAAGTAAAAAGTGAAAATTTACATGCAATTAGCGATGAAACGATAAAACTTGATGATCTGAGTAAAAAGCTTAAAAAATGAAAGCTTACGCAAAAGCTAATATTTTTTTAAAAATCATAGGAATTGATTCAAGATCTTATCATTTATTACAATCACGCTTTGTTTTACTAAAAGATATTTTTGATGAATTAAGCTTTAGTGATGAAAAAACAAAAGAAGGATTTGAAATCACTGGAAATTTTACCCAAGATACGATCATACACAAAGCTTATAAAGAATTAGAAAATTTAGGATTTTCTAATGAATTAAATGAATTTTTTAAAGACAAAAGTTTAAAGCTTATCAAAAATATTCCCATAGGTGGAGGCCTTGGTGGAAGTAGCACTGATGCGGTGACATTTTTACTTATGATCAACGAAGCTTTAAATTTAAAACTCAACCAACAACAACTTGAACAAATCTGCCAAAAACTCGGCTCTGATTTAATCTTTTTTTTAAGTGGATATGATAGTGCAAATGTTAGTGGGTGTGGCGAGATTGTAGAATATTTTGAAGATGATTTTAGCCAACTTGATTTTACTTTTCCTGCTATTGAATGCTCAAGCGCAAAAGTATATAAAGCATTTGATGAAAGCTCATATGATTTAACAGCGAATTTAAATTTAGCCAAAACACTTAAAACACTCAAAACAAGTGAAATTTTAGAGTATAAAAACACTGATTTAAATGACTTATTTGCTCCTTGTGTAAAAATTTATCCTAAAATGCAAACTTTTCTTGATGAAGCTTATTTTTTAAGTGGAAGTGGAAGTGGAGTTTTTAAGGCTAAATGATGAAAAAAACTATAGTAAAAAACAAAAAAGCTTTTTTTGATTATGAAATTTTGGAAAAATTTGAAGCAGGTATTGTTTTAAAAGGTTCTGAAGTGGTAGCATTAAGAGCTAGTAGAGCAAATTTAAAAGATTCTTTTGTGCGTATTATCAAAGGTGAAATTTTCTTACTTAATGCTCATATTTCTCATCTTAGTACTACACATTCTTTTTATAAGCATGATGAAAAAGGTGCGCGAAAACTTTTAATGCATAAAAAGCAAATCGATAGGCTTTTTGGTAAAATTAGCACTCAAGGTTTTACTATAGTGCCATTAGAACTTTATTTTAATGAAAAAAATAAAGTAAAAGTTTTAATAGCCTTAGCCAAAGGAAAAAACTTGCACGATAAAAGAGAAAGTTTAAAGAAAAAACAAGCAGATCTTGAGGCAAGAGCTGCTATGAAAAATCATTATTAAAAAAAGGATTTTGATGAAAAAATTTGCTTATTTATTTTTTACATTTGCTTTTGCATTTTTAATAAGTGCTTGCTCAAGCGAAGAAAAAATCGAAAACGAATTTGCATTTGCTGAGTATAAAATCGGTGATGAAATTCTTTTAAAAAGTGTCAATGGTGGTGAAAAAACCTTAGTAAGAACACAAAATGGTTTTATGGTAAAAGGCGAAGAGAATAAAATTTTAATGTTTGATTTTTTTGGAACCTTTTGCACACCTTGCCAAGAAGAAGCTACCCATCTAACAAGCTTATGGCAAAAAAATACAGATAATTTTATCATCATAGGGCTTAGTCATTTTGAAAATGTAAGCGATCAAACTGTTAAAGATTTTGCTATTAAATATGGGGCATATTATTTTTTAAGCAATTCTAAAGAAAATGATAGAATTGTCGCACAAGCTTTAAAAGATATCAACTATCAAAGCATGGAACAACTTCCTTTTAAAGTAGTTTTAAAAGATGGTGTTTATCAAGATTTAACAGACTTTTGGAATAAAAACTCAAAAAGTTATGTGAAATATTATCTTGGAAAAGTTTCTACTGAGATTATGCAAGAAGATATTAATAGGATATTAAATGGGTCTAAAAAGTGAAATTTTAGAGCAACAAAAACTAGCAGAACCTAAAATGTTTAAGGTTTTGCTTTTAAACGATGATGTTACCACCATGGATTTTGTAATTGAAATTTTAATGAATATTTTTCATCATGATTTTGAAAAAGCAAGTGCGATCATGCTTGAAATCCATCATCAAGGAAGTGGAATTTGTGGCATATACACAGAAGAAATTGCACTTAGCAAAAAACAGCAAGTTGACACGGCAGCAAAAAACAATGATTTTCCACTCCAAACAAGGATAGAAGAACAATGAAATATAAAGAACTAATTGACTCATTTATACCAAATGCAAGACATTTAAGCTTTATCAATCATCATGAATTTATCACTTGCGAGCATTTGCTTTTTGCTTTAGTTAAGCTTAGCAATGATTTTAAAAATCTACTTGAAGAAATCGGAGATGGTGATTTACAAGGCTTTGAAAATGAGTTAAAAAACTACTTGGCTAAAAATAACGAAATTTTAAAAAAAGAAATAGAACCTATTTTTTCTGTAATCTTGGAAAATATATTGCACAAGCTAAATGCAAAAAACCAAACAAGTGTGATTGATTTTATCATCGCACTTTGCAAAGAAGAAAAAGCTTATTCTTATAATATTTTAAAAAAACACCTAATAGAAGAAGAAAAAATAAAAGAATTGTTACAAAATGCTGAATTTGAAAATTTAAAAACCCATACCATAGAGCTAGTTGAACTTGCAAAAAAAGGCAAAATCGATCCTGTTATAGGTAGGAAATTTGAACTTGAAAGAATGATGCAAATTCTAAGCCGTCGTAAGAAAAATAATCCTATTTTAGTTGGTGAACCAGGTGTTGGTAAAAGCGCTGTTATAGATGGGCTAGCACTAGCTATAGCTGAAGAAAAAGTGCCAAAACACTTAAAAAACTCAAAAATTTATAGTCTTGATATGGCGAGCTTGCTTTCAGGGACAAAATACAGAGGTGATTTTGAAAAAAGACTAAAAGATATCATTAAAGAATTAGAAAATATCCCTAATGCTATTTTATTTATAGATGAAATTCACACCATAGTAGGAACTGGCGCAAGCAATGAAAGTCATGCAGATATGTCAAATTTATTAAAACCTGCATTAAGCAATGGCAACATCAAATGCATAGGTGCAACTACTTTTATAGAATACAAAAATACCTTTGATAAAAACAAAGCTCTAAGTAGAAGATTTGCAAAAATTGACATAGATGAACCAAGTGAAGAAGAATGTTTTTTGATCTTACAAGGCTTAAAAAGCAAATACGAAAATTTTCACAAAATCAAAATCAGTGATGAAATTTTACAAACAAGTATAAAACTAGCAAAACAATTTTTACATGATAAATTTTTACCAGATAGTGCGATTGATTTAATCGACGAGCTTGGCGCAAGCTTTGCTTTAGAAGATAAAAAAAGTAAAAAAATAGTAAAAGTAAAAGACTTAGAAAATACTTTAGCAAGAATGACACATTCTCATAAAATTTATGAAAGTGATCAAGGTAAAATTCTTAAGAACTTAGAGCATGATTTAAAACAAAACATCTTTGGACAAGATGAAGCTATTAAAGCTTTATGTTCTATTTTAAAACAAAGCTATGCAGGATTAAAAGGTAAAAATACCCCAAAAGGCGTGTTTTTATTTACTGGTTCAAGCGGGGTTGGTAAAACCGAACTTGCTAAAAATTTAGCACAAATTTTAAACCTTAATCTTGAAAGATTTGACATGAGCGAATACTCACAAAAACATGATGTGAGCAAACTCATAGGAACTTCAGCAGGTTATGTGGGCTATGAAGATGGTGGCTTGCTTAGTAATAGTATTAGAAAAAATCCTTTTAGCGTAGTTTTATTTGATGAAATAGAAAAGGCTCATCCTGATTTAACTAATACTTTTTTACAAATTTTTGATAATGCAAGTTTAACGGATAATAGTGGATTAAAAGCTGATTTTAAAAACACCATTATCATTATGACTTCAAATTTAGGTCTCAAAGAAAGTAATGAGCTGGGTTTTTTAAGCAGTGATAAAGAAAAAAGTAATAAAGCCATAAAAGATTTTTTTGCGCCTGAGTTTATCAACCGTATAGATAAAATCATTCATTTTAACGACTTAAGTCAAGAAATTTTAGAACAAATCGTCCAAAAAGAGCTAGATTTAATGGCAAAAAATTTAAATAATATCACCATAGAAGCTGATAAAAAAGTAAAAGAATTTCTTGCTAAAAAAACTAATAATAAAGATTTTGGAGTAAGATTATTAAAACGCATTATTGCTGAAGAATTAGGAGAAAGATTGAGCGATGAGATTTTATTTGGAAAATTAAAAAATGGTGGCAAATTAAAACTCAAACTTTCCAAAAATGAAAAAATCGAATTTGTATTCTAAACTTTTAAAAAGCCCTGATGATGCGCCTGTTTTTATTAGTGAAAAACTAGAAGTAGATTTTATACCTCATGCTTATAGCCTAGGGCTTTTTCCATGGACTAGTAATCCTGTTACTTGGTGGTGCCCTTCTCCTAGAATGGTGCTTTTACCTGATGAAGTGCGCATACAAAAAAGTATAAAAAAAGCTTTAAAAACTTATGAAATAAGACTTGATTTTGATTTTAACTCGCTTATAAGTCATTGTGCAAAAAGAAAAAAAACTTGGATAAGTCAAGAATTTATACAAGTTTATACAAAGCTTTTTGAGCAAAATTTAGCTCATAGTGTTGAAGTTTATGAAAATGATGTTTTAATCGGTGGTTTATATGGACTTATCATAGGCAAAATATTTTTTGGTGAAAGCATGATAAGTCTTAAAAAAGATGCCTCAAAAGTAGCCCTAATAAGACTTTGTAAGCTTTTAAAACCATATGATTTTTTAATAGATTGTCAAGTGCCTAATGAGCATTTAAAATTTATGGGTGCTAAAGAAATGACAAAAAAAGATTTTTTAAAAACACTAGAAAAAAAAGTTTCGCTTGAAAGTGGCTTTAAAAATTTCAAAAATTTACTATAAAAAGATATACTTATAGATAAACAAAATTGCATAAATATTTTGGAATGATTTTTGCTTTTAGTCTATAAAAGCTTTATTTTAAAGGAAAAACTATGATAAGCCCTTTTAAATCAAAAGAACTTATTGTTGATGCTTTAGCAGGAAGAAACCTAAGAAGTCAAATGATTAATTCTAACCTTGCAAATGTTGATACTCCTTTTTATAAAGCAAGAGATATAGAATTTGAAACTGCTTTAGTTAATAGAGCAAATGAAATTTTTAAAAAGAAAGATACCAAAGAGCTTGAATTAGCAAGTACAAATGCAAATCATCAAAAACCTTGGAAATTTCCAGATCCTAATAAATCAACCATTTATTTAAGAGATGGGCATTTAGCAAGAAATGATGCAAATACAGTAGATCTTGATGTAGAAACTACTGAAATGAGTAAAAATACTATGATGATTACTGCTTTAGATGGTGTTTTAAGAAGACAAAGTAATATTTTTTCAACCATCATAGAAACAAGCTCTAAATTAGGCTAGGAGAAAAACAATGGCTTATTTAAGTGATTTTGATATTAGCGGATACGGACTTAGCGCTCAACGCTTTAGAATGAATGTAATTAGCTCAAATATAGCTAATGCAAACACTACCAGAACAGCAGAAGGCGGTCCATATAGAAGAAGAGAAGTAATTTTTAAAGCGACTGATTTTAATGAATTACTAAATAAACAAATCGCTAAAGATAATAATTTTTTAGAATATGAAAATCCTTTAAATGATCCTGCTTCGCAAAAAGATGCAAAACCTGCTATAATGAGCGTAGTAGTTGATAAGGTTGTAAGAGATGATAAAGATTTTCGTATGAAATTTGATCCATCTCATCCAGATGCGAATGAACAAGGTTATGTTGCTTTTCCAAATATAAACCCTGTCATTGAAATGGCCGATTTAATAGAAGCAACAAGAGCTTACCAAGCAAATGTAAGCGCTTTTACAAGCACTAAAACCATAGCACAAAGTGCGATAGATTTACTAAGAGGTTAATAAATGAACACTATTAATGGTATAAATCAATTTAACAATGTTAACAATAAAAATAATAACAACTCAAATAATATAGGTGATGAATTTTCAAGCTTATTAAAAAATTCTATTAACAACCTTAATAAAACTCAAGAAACAGCTGAAGCTGCTATGGTAGACATCGCAACAGGTGAAGTAAAAGACTTACACCAAGCAGCAATTGCTATTAGCAAAGCTGAATCAAGTATGAAATTTATGCTTGAAGTTAGAAATAAGGCTATAAACGCATATAAAGAAATTTCAAGAACTCAAATTTAATATATGCTTTCAAACACCATTAGAAATAGAGTTTCAAAGGTAGCTTTTGCTTTTTGTATGGCTCTGTTTTTTATGGCCTTGTTTTTACTTTCTACTTTTTTTCTAACCTCAAAACGCCATATACCAAATACCCAAAAAGAACAATATTTTTCCGCTCTTAGAGGTAATATCATCACAAGCGATAATTTTACAGTAACTTCAAGTAGGCAAATTTATAGAGCAGAGATTGATCTAAGAAGTTTAAATCCTGATAAAAAAGAATTATTCTTAACGCTTTTTCAAATTTATAGTGGTGCAAGCGATGAGCAAATGCAAGATATCAAAAAAAGAATGCTTGCAAAAAAAAGAAGAAGTTATAATTTTATTTTACTCCAAGATATTAATTCAAAAGATGCAAGTTATTTAAAAGAATTAGCTAAAAAGCTTTATACTCAAGGTTTTTTTAAGTCTTTTACAAATAACAATGGCAGAGTTGAAACAAGAGGACTTGATATCATAGAACACAAAGAAGATCGTGTATATATGCCAAAAGACTCACTTACTCCTATCATAGGCTACACAAGAACTTATATGGATGAAAAAAGCGAAATTTTTAAAAATGTCGGCATAAAAGGCTTAGAAAAATACTACAATGAATGCTTAAGCCCTTTACAAAATGCAAAAATCCAAGGTTTAAGAGATATAGGTGGCAATATTATCTTAAATTTACACTCTTATGAAAAGCGTAAAATAGATGGTTGCAATTTATACTTAAATATTTCACTAAAACTTCAAAAAGGCTTAGAAAAGGCTATTGATAAAAGAAATGAAGATCTAAAAGCTAATGAAATTATAGTTGCAATTATGGAAAGTAAAAGTGGGAAAATTTTAGCCCTTGCTAGCTCAAGAAGATATGATCCGCAAAATCGCGGAAAAGATCTATCTGTGCTTAATGCAAGCGCGATAGAATATGGCTATGAAGCAGGTTCTGTTATAAAGCCTTTTATATTTACCACTGCTTTAATGCTTGATAAAATCAAAGTCAACGAAATCATCAACACCCAAGGTGGTCAATATAAACTTGGTCGTTTTACCATACGCGATGATCATAAAAAAGATAAAATGAGCATGGAAGAAGTTATCACCTACTCTTCAAATGTCGGCATGATTAAAATCGCCCAAAGATTAAGTAATCTTGAAATCATCTCAGGACTTAGAATTTTTCGTTTTGGAGAAAGAAGTGGTATTGATCTTCCTTATGAGCAAAAAGGAGAAATACCAAATCCAAAAAGATTAAGAGAAGTAGAAAAATCTGTATTAAGCTATGGTTATGGTTTAAAAACAACTTTTATGCAACTTCTAGCTGCTTATAATGTATTTAACAATGATGGAATTTATATCACACCGCAAATTGCAAATAAATTTTATCAAGATGGACGCTTAATAAAACTTGATGATGAAGTTAAAAAAGAAAAAATTCTCTCAAGTAAAGCTGCCAAAGAAATGCAACAAATTTTAATCAATGTTATAGAAAAAGGAACAGGTAAAAAAGCACAAACTCAAGGCATTATCATAGGTGGTAAAACAGGTACAGCTAGGATTGCTGAGAGAAAAGGCTATACTTCAAATCGCTACAATGCTTCATTTTTTGGCTTTGCAAATGATGAGAAAAACAATTACACCATAGGGGTTTTGGTGAGAAATCCTACTAAAGCTTATAGCTATTATGCTGCACAAAGTGCTTTACCTATGTTTAAAGATACAGTAAATCTTATGATAAAAGAAAGTTATTTAAAGCCTGTT